>JBBTGF010000400.1:0-3883 GCA_038041525.1 Elusimicrobiota bacterium
ACCGCCAGCACCACCGCTATGTTGGCGTTAGGAGACGCGTTGGCTATCGCTTTGATGCGTGCCAAGGGTTTTAAAAAAGAAGATTTTGCCAGACTCCACCCCGCGGGCTCTTTGGGCCGCAGGCTCAATCTGCGTGCTAGAGACATCATGCATACGGGCAAGGAGAATCCGGTGGTGGGTTCACGCCAGACGCTCAAAGAGGCGCTTTTCATGATGACGAAGACGCGCCGGGGGGCCACCAGCATCGTCGATGGCAAAGGGCGGCTTTCAGGATATCTGACCGACGGCGATTTGCGGCGTATCTTAGACCGCGGCGGTACGCTCGCTTTAAACGCCCCGGTTTCCTGGGTCATGACCAAAGACCCTTTCAGCATCAAGGAAGACATGATGCTCGATGGCGTACTCGAGGTCTTCAAGACGCACAATTTCGACACTATTCCCGTCGTCGACGCACGGTCGCGGCCGACCGGCATCATCGACGAACGCGACCTGCTCTGATTAAGTCCGTGAGCGGCGGCTGTCATTTAAACAATCCTCTAAGCGCCTATCTTTTCCTCACCAGGGTCCTACCTCTGCAGGATGCGTCCTGTTGGCTGATCGTTACCGAGCACGAGTTCGATGCGCTCGATCTAGCTGGGGATATTGAGACCCTGTCTGCCACGCTCACAGGTAGCGCGCTATCCGTAGCCGCTTTACCGGATGAGGACCATGCGGTGCGCAACCTGCGCTTAGACGCTCTTGCGGCAGGGGATTTGCGTTGCCTGGTGATGAGCGCTCATGCGTTAGCCCAGCCGGTGGCCACGGCCGAAGCGCTTAAAGCTTCGACCATCCTTTTGAACGCCGGCGCCGTCTTTGCCAGAGAATCGTTATTGCCGTCTCTTGTCAGCGCCGGGTTCAAACGTGTCGATCTTGTCGAATCGAAAGGGGAGTTCGCGGTGCGTGGGCAGGTCGTCGATATCTTCGCTACCACGTGCGATGACCCGGTGCGCATCCTTTTCAATGGCGATGAGGTCGAGTCGATCAAGACCTATGACATCATCAGCCAAGAGAGTTTGGCGGCGCGCCAGAGCTTGCGCGTCATCGCCGTGGGCAGCGGTTCCGGATCCACCCTGTATGACCATGTTTTAGCGCCCATAAGCATCGTGCTGGCAAATCCTCTCCTTGCAGTAGACAGCGCGCCTGCGCAAGGAGTGTGGACGTTCGCTAGCGCTCGCGCCGACGCGCTCACCGCTGAAGTGACGGCCAACCAGGTTTATAGCGGCAATCTGACCATATTCGCTTCGCAGGCGCGTTCGGCGCTTGATGACGGTTATCGCATCATCGTGGTCGCGCCGACCAGCGGAGACGAAGAGAGGACGCGCGAGATCCTCTGGCAGGACATGCAAGATGGCCGCAGCGTGCTTGCGCGCGCCGCCTTCATGCACGGCAGGCTTACCGGAGGGTTCAAAGACTCCGAGCGCAAGATCTGGGTCGTCACTACCGGCGAGCTTTTTGCGCGCGTCAAGGTCAAAATATCCGGCATACCACAGGCTGCGCTGCAGGCAGCCAATCGACCCGGCGGCAAAGTCTTTAGCGTCGATCTTCTTGAGCTAAAGATCGGCGACATCGTGGTCCATGAGAGTTATGGTATCGCTTGCTATCGCGGTATCGAGACCGCGTATGGCATGGACGGCGCGGCGCACGGCGAGTTCCTCAAGCTCGAGTTCGCCAAGCGCGACAAGCTTTTTGTCCCGGTCGAGGATTTTCATCTCTTGCACCGCTATGCGTCGGTCAAGAGCGCGCAGGCGCCGCGCCTGTCGAGCTTGGATGCCAAGAGCTTTGCCGCGGTCAAAGGCCGCGTGCGTGAGGAGATCCAGAAGTTCTGCAACGAGATGCTCGCTGTTTTGGCCAAGCGCCAGGCTCAAAGCGGACTGGCGATGCAGGAAGCTTCGACTTGGGAGAAGGAGTTCGCCGCAAGTTTTCCTTATGAAGAGACCGCCGACCAGCAGCGCGTCATCGATGAAGTCTTGTCCGACATGGCAAGTCCGCGTCCTATGGAGCGTTTACTTTTAGGCGACGTCGGCTTCGGCAAGACCGAAGTCGCCATGCGCGCGGCCATGCGCGCGGTCGCCAACGGCAAGCAGGCCGTGTTAGTAGCGCCCACCACGGTCTTAGCCGAGCAGCATTTCAGGAAATGGTGTGAGCGTTTCGCGCCCTACCCGGTCACTCTCGCTCTGTTCTCGCGTTTCAGCAAGCCTAAGCAGATCAAGGATGGTATCAAGGCGCTCAAGAAGGGACATATCGACATCGCGATCGGCACGCACAGGCTGTTGCAAAAGGACATCGGATTCAAGAACCTGGGGTTGCTCGTTCTTGATGAGGAGCACCGCTTCGGCGTCAAGGATAAAGAGCGTCTTAAATTCATGTGTTCGCAAGTCGATACGCTCTACATGTCGGCGACGCCTATCCCCAGGACGCTTTCCAGCGCCTTCTCGGGCATGCGCGCGATCTCGATCATCGAGACCGCGCCCGTCGGCCGCTTGCCTATCGAGACGCATCTAGGCGCCTGGGACCGTGACACAGTCTCGCGCGCTATCCGTTACGAGGTCGGCCGCGGCGGGCAGGTCTTTTATGTCTATAACGACATCCGCAAGCTCCCGCAGATCGCTAAAGAGCTGCGCGAGCTCATCCCCGGGGTGCGTACCGCCACGTGTCATGGTCAGATGAATGGCGCCAGCATAGAAGAGGTCATGCATAAGTTTTTAAACAGGGAGTTCGACATCTTGGTCGCCTCATCGATCATCGAATCGGGATTGGATATCGCCACGGTCAATACGCTCATCATCGAAGAAGCGCAAGATTTCGGCATCGCGCAACTCTACCAATTGCGCGGCCGCATCGGCCGTTCGAGCCAACATGCGTACGCTTATTTCTTCTATCCGCGTGACCAGCGCTGGCAGGACTTAAGCGCGCAAGCCAAAGAACGCTTAGACGCCATCCGCGAGTTCGTCGATCTAGGCTGCGCTATGCGCCTGGCTATGCGCGATCTTGAGATCAGAGGGGCAGGTGACATCTTAGGGGTGCGTCAACATGGCTTTGTCTCTAAGATCGGCCTAGAGCTCTTCACTAAATTGCTTTCCGAGGAAGTCGAAAAAGTCAAAGAGGGCTCTGCCACCCGCGCTGATGAAGACGCGGCGGCGCAAGCGTTCCCTAAAGTCACGATCGCCGAGCCCGCGCTGCTGCCGGTGACTTATGTGCCCAGCGAGACCGAGCGCGTCGCGTATTACCGTCGTCTCGGCCGTACTACCACGTTAGCCGAGATCGATTCCATATTCGACGAAATCGTCGACCGCTGTGGTCCATTGCCGCAGGAAGTCAAGCACTTAGTGACGTTCTTTAAATTGCGCCTGCGGGGCAAGCGCGCGGGACTTTCCGTCATCGAGCAGAGTAGGCCGGATGCTTATCGTTTTGAGATCGGCGCGCGTGAATTGCCGCGCGGCGACATGGTCGCATTCCTGTTAAGCGAATTCGGTCCGCGCGTACGTTTCGAGCACGCGAAACAAGCCTTCGAGATCTCCGGCATCAGCGACGCGGTCGCGGCATTGGCCGTTGTCGAGCGTTTCAGCAAGACTACTACATAGGACTTTAGTCCTATCCAAGGCGTAGGACCTTTGGGCAGGGTTATTAGGGTCTTAAGGCTCATGGAGTGTGATCCTTCCTCATGTAGATTACTAAGGTATGAAGACGCGCCGTGGTTTGGCCTCCCGCCTATTTTCATTATTGATACTTGCCGCCCTGTTCATCACCCTCCCCGGGGGTGATTGTTATCAGGTATTAGGCGCGGTCCTCGTCAACTCCCCTAAAGGCCGCGATCTATCGTTAGATTTGCATAGCGACGTCTCCC
>JBBTGF010000401.1:0-2007 GCA_038041525.1 Elusimicrobiota bacterium
AGTTCCTGCCAGGATTTCTTCAAGTACCGGTTTCTTGTCCATGCCCGAGACTAAGAAGACTACGGTGTGTGCGTTATTGATGACGGGGTAGGTCAAAGTCACCCTGCCGGGAACAGGGCTTGATGCCGGGGCAGTGGCGACGTCCACCCAGGCCTTTGTCTCATCGAGCGCTGGGCTGCCCGGGAACAGTGATGCCGTGTGACCGTCGCCTCCTAGTCCTAGGAAAATCAGGTTGAAGTCCGCGACCGTGTCCTGGCTCGCATTATGATGGAAGAACCCGCGCAGGTCGTTGCGGTAAGCATGAGCGGCTTCTTTAGGCGGAAGTTCACCCGGGATGCGGTGCAGATTACCCGGCGGGGGTAAGACCTTGTTTAAGAACAGGTCTATTGCAAGTTTGTAGTTACTTTGCGGCTCCGTAGGGCCGACGCAACGTTCATCCGCCCAGAAATAATGCAGGTCTCGCAGTTCAAGACGGCTTGAGTTCTGCGGGAGCCCCATGAGTTTAAAGAGAGTCTTCGGGGTGCTGCCGCCCGAGAGCGCCAGGGCGAAGGTATGGTTTTGCGCGGTCTGTCCTTGTTCGTTCAAGGCATCTGCGAGGATCTCAAGCGCGGCTTGGCTTAAGGCGTCAAGATCGCTGAAGTGTTTGACTTCCTGGCGCATCGGTCAAGGGGTGCGCCATTGACTGGCGTCGCCTTCGAGGAGCTTGTCGGCTTCAGACGGTCCCCATTTACCTGGCGGGTAGATGTAGAGTGGGAAGGAATTAGGCGAGCTTTCCCAGGTTTCCAACACCGGAGTGATGAGCGTCCAGGCGACTTGCATCATGTCTTGTCGGATGAAGAGGGTCTGGTCGCCCAACATGCAGTCAAGCAGGAGCCGTTCATACGCTTCGGGTGGTTCGGTACCAAAGACTTCGCGGTAATGGAAGTCCATCACTAGCGGGCTAAGGTTGATCTTGGGCCCTGGTTCTTTAGCCTGTATGGTCAAGGCGATGCCTTCTTCTGGTTGGACGTTTAAGATCAGGGAGTTCGACGGGGCGTTGCTGGCATGGCTTTTGGGGAAGACGGCGTGCGGGACTTCTTTGAACGCGATGGCGATCTCACTGACGCGCTTGGCCATGCGCTTGCCGGTGCGCAGATAGAAGGGGACTCCGTGCCAGCGCCAGTTATCGATGAAGAACTTGGCGGCGACATAGGTGTCGATCTGTGATTTTTTTGAGACCCCTTCTTCTTCCCTGTAGGATTCGATCTTCTTGCCTTCGCTCCAGCCTGATCCGTATTGGCCGCGTACGATGTGGTTGTCCAAATCATCCAAGGGGAAAGGCCGTACTGCGCGCAAGACCTTGACTTTCTCGTCGCGTACCCGGTCGGCCTCGAAGGAAGCGGGGGGCTCCATTGTCATTAGCGTGAGCATCTCAAGCATGTGGTTTTGGAACATGTCACGCATCTGCCCGGCCTGCTCGAAGTAGCCGGCGCGGTGTTCGACGCCGATGTTCTCGGCCAAGGTGATCTGCACGTGGTCGATATAGCGGCGGTTCCAT
Source organism: Elusimicrobiota bacterium (assembly GCA_038041525.1). Taxonomy (GTDB): domain Bacteria; phylum Elusimicrobiota; class Elusimicrobia; order JACQPE01; family JACQPE01; genus JBBTGF01. Next base: position 1,538 of record JBBTGF010000401.1, read on the forward strand.
ACGGGTTCGAAGATGGTGTTGGCGAAACGGAAGACCAGGATGTTCTGGACCGTTTCTTTGCCGAGGTAGTGGTCGATCAGGTAAATCTGGCGCTCGCTTAGATGTTTGTGGATGACGCGCGCTAATTGCATGGCGCTGCCTAAGTCCCGGCCGAAGGGTTTTTCGACCACGACGCGCACCCAAGGGGAACCCGTGTCGCTCTCTGTGGTTAGGCCGACTGCGCCCATGCGTTCGACGACCGTCTCATACAGCGACGGCGGCGTGGCCAGGTAGAAGATGCGGTTGCCTGAGTTCTTGTACTTGGCGTCGAGTTTCTTGAGCGTTTGCGCGAGTTCGGCGTAGAGCGAGGGGTCGGAATAGTCGCCGCTGATGTAGTGACAACGCGGGATGAATTCGTTCAAGGATTGGGCGGGTATCTTGCCGCTGCCTTCCATGAGCGTCACGCGCATCTTCTGCTGAAAGGATTCATC
>JBBTGF010000402.1:0-22764 GCA_038041525.1 Elusimicrobiota bacterium
GGGCTGGGCAGTCGATCGTAAGGCCGTCGTTGAAATTTTAGAATCTCCCACCCGCGATGCCGCCTGCTTTTTTTACGACTACATGGAGATAGGCGTCGGCAAAGTCATCGTCCGCTTGTCTATTTACCGGGGCGATAAGGCGAAGCCTGCGCTTGTTTATAACTCCAGGTGGACGACCTTCTGGCATCTGCACGATGTAACGGCGCAATTCGGGGCGGACAACCTGATATTTCTGCACCGTTTCAAGCAAGGATGGAATAAATTAAGAATAATCCCGTGCGTTTTCAATGTAAAAACCCACAAGCTACTTGATTTGAATCTGCCGGATCATTTCTACACGTTTCGGCACACGGAAGGAACCCTTTACGGCATCACCCGCCAGACTTTTTCCGATGAAGAGCCCGCAACAGAAGAGACTTGCGATATAAAATCAATCTTTGCACTCTGATATGATGGAAGTCACATGCGTACCCTCATACTGGTCGCCTACGTCATCACCATCTACTATATAGTCCAGGTCATCCTGCGCTGGCTATTGCAGGTGTTGCAACAACCGGCCCATGCAGACACAGGCGCTGCGCTTAGCGGGGAGATGCTGCTCGATCCCGAGTGCCGGATCTACATCCAAAAAGAGCGTGCCCTGACCCGGATGATACAAGGCGGGATAGTGCACTTTTGCAGTGAGGACTGCGCCACGGCGCACGCGACCAAAAACCGCGGTTAACGTTTACGCAACAAATCTAAAAAGCGATTGTCCGTCGACAGGATCATCTTGGTTCCGGGCGGGATCGCCTTCTTGTAAGCCTCGAGCGTCCTGACGAACTCATAAAAAGACGGGTCGGAATTCATCGCCTGGGCGTAGATGCGGATCGCTTTCGCGTCCGCTTGGCCCTGGATCTCCTGGGCTTGGCGGTAAGCCTCGGAGTCGATCTTCTGCAGGTCTTTGCTGATCTTTCCCTGGATCTTGGAGCGCTCTCCTAACCCGACGGAACGGATCTTTTGCGCGATCCTCTGGCGCTCAGAGATCATCCTCTCGTAAACCTTGGCCTCGACGCTAGCCTCATAAGAAATATGCCGCAACTGCACATCGATGAGTTCGATGCCGAACTCTTTCAAACCCGCCTTACCCCTCTCGATGATCATCCCGCTTAAGCTCTCGCGACCGACCTCGATCTTGTCGATCTCGCCGACGATCTCCTCTTCCTCGGCGCCCGGCGCGACGTTCTTGCCGGCCTTAGCGGCCGCTTCGATGTCTTCGATGATCTTATTGCTATTGCGCACCGCCTCGACGAGATTGTGGCTCGAGATGATGTCACGCGTGGCCGCATCAAGGATACCGTCAAGCCGCATGCGCGCGCCCGACTCGCTCTGTACGGTCTGCAAAAAGAGTAAGGGGTCGGTGATGCGCCAACGGGCCGTGGTGTCGACCATGATGTACTTCTTGTCCTTGGTGGGGATCTGGTTCGGGTAGCCGTCCCAGTTAAGGATACGCTTCTCAAAGCGCCGTACCCGCTGGATGAACGGGATCTTAAGATGCAGACCCGCATCGACGACGGGAGAGCCCACCGGACGGCCGAACTGGGTCAAAATCGCCTGCTCCCATTCCGAGACGATGTAAAGCGAATTGCTGGAGACAAAAAGCACAGCCACAGCGACGAGTATGTTCCTGAAGGTGGGGTTCATTTCGGTTCTCCGGCGGCAGCAGCGTCCTTGGCTTGCGAGAATATCGGCAGTATGCCGGAAACACCCTTATCGACGATGGTCAGGGCCTCTAAACGGCCATAGAGCGACTCCATGGTCTCAAGATAGAGGCGCGAACGAGTCACTGTCGGCGCCACTTGATAGGCGTTCAACACGACCCGGAAACGCGTAGCGTCCCCTTCCGCCCGGTTGACGGCGGCGGTGGCATAGCCTTGGGCATCACGGATGGTCTGCTCGGCCTTGCCGATGGCCTCGGGGATGACCGTATTGTATTCCTTCTCCGCCTGGTTGATGGCCTTCTCCTGCTCCTGCTTGGCCGCATTGACCTCGTTGAAAGCGGGGCGGACGGACTCGGGAGGATTGACGTCCTGGAGCTTTATAGTGACGATCCTCACCCCGATGTCGTAGCGGTCGAGCACCTCCTGCGTCAGGCGCTGGGCCTCCTCCGCGATCTCCACGCGTCCGGTGGTGAGCACCTGACTGACGATGCGGTCTCCGACCACGCGGCGCAGTACCGACTGCGAGATGTCGCGCAGGTTCTTGAGCACCTCCCGGGCGTTGAAAAGATATTTCTTCGGGTCGGAGATCTGATATTGCACGATCCATTCGACATTCGCCACGTTAAGATCACCGGTCAAGGTCAGCGACTCGCTCTTTAAATCGGCATTCGAGTAGGCGGTGCGCGAGCCCTCGATCCCGGAGGAGCGGAAACCGAACTCTTCCTGCAGGATCACCTTGGTCTTTACTTTGACCACGCGATCGATACCCAACGGCAGCCGGAAATGCAGGCCCGGCGGTTCAGTGGATACATAGCGGCCAAGACGCAGCGTAACCGCTTCCTCGCTCGGCTCGACCGTGTAGATCGACGTCGCAAACATGACCACGCCGATGACAACGGCCAGCAGGATCAAGATCCTCTTCTCGAAGCCACGACCGTCCTTGAATTTCGCCGACAGGTTCCTTAGCAACCTTGCTATATCTTCCTGCGGATCTTCCCATGGTTCAGGCATGGCCGTATCATATATCATTGCGAAATTCTGTTCCGTTCTAGGGACAGCCACTTGATTCATCACGCCCTTTGGTTTAGAACCCGACCTGCGCCTTCTCATGGATCAATTGGTGTCCCGGTAACCGCTAGGTCTTAAGTCCTAATTTCAGATAGGTCCTAAGTAACAGGCTTGATGATCGGATTAGCGTTAAACTAGACCGATGATCACATATTCCTATATCCTGGCTGCGGCGGCCTTGTGGGCCAACCCTTTGCCGACCTTCGCCCAATCAGGCTGCGACTTGAATCCCGCCATGTGCGACTATGAGACCAAGGATTCCCCCCGTGCCACTTTTGACGGCAGCGCCATCTCCTCGACGGATCCCACGGCTGGACCTCGGGCCAAAACGACCAAACCACCGCTGAAGAAATACGCCAAAGGCCACATCCGCCCCATCGAGGCAACCGATTTCTCAAAAGAAGTCTTGAACGCGAAAACCATGACTATCGGGATAGTCTGGAAGAGCGACTGTCAAGACTGCTCCAAACTCATGCCCGCTTTCGAAGCCCTGGCGGCGAAATATCAAGGGCGCGTCAAGTTCGTCTCCATCAACAACGACTCGGATTGGCTTGACATAGGTAGCAACGCCCCCTTGCCTATGGTCATGATCGCATCCGACAAACAGGTGATGATGGATTCGGTCACCGGGTCCGAACCGGCAGAGTTCGTAGCCAGCCTTTCGGCCCAGATCGCGCCCAGGCTTGCCCGCATCGAGCGCCAGAAACAGATCAAGAGTGGGAAAAAGAACTTTTTCACGATCAAGCTCGCGGATTTCAGCAAAGATGCGCTCGGCTCGACACTGCCGGCATTCGTCGAATTCTCGGCAGCGTGGTGTCAACCGTGCCACATGTTAGCCCCGGCCTACAAAGAATTGGCCGACGAATACAAAGGTAAAGCCGTCTTCTACACGATCGACATCGGCGACGAAACCAGCGTGCTCGACCTACTCGGCTCCATCCCCATGATCGTCGCTATGCATCAAGGCAAGATGGAATTCTTAAGTTTCAGCATTGCCACCGATAAACGTACCGGGGAAGTAGACAAAACCTCGACTAAAGCCAGCCTGCGCAAACACGTCGACGCCTACCTGCAGAGATTGCAGCCCCCGACAGCCAGCTTCCCACTCCGCTAGAACTCCGGGAATCTTCCCGTTCCCCCCTGGTATCTTTCGAAGCTTGTGTATATACTGTATATATGAGAGTCGCTGGTTTCGAATGGGATGACGCCAACTCATCCCACGCGACACGCCATGGCGTCAGTCAAGATGAGATAGAAGAAACTATAGAGGGAGCCTCCCTGGTTCGAAAAGGCAAAAGCGGTGTTTATTTGGCTTATGGGCAAACGCTTGACGGAAGATTCGTGCTGGTTGTTTTCCAGCGTAAAGAGCGCGGCATGGTCCGGCCATTCGCCGCAAGACCCATGACCTACGATGAAAAGGGCAAGTTAAAGAGGTGGTTAAAATGAAGAAATTACCTAGATTCAAATCTCAACAGCAAGAAGCTGATTTTTGGATGGAGCATGATACGGCAAAATTTTGGGGTGCATTTGAAGATATCAAGGATCCCTTGGAGCTGACGCCCATGCTTAAGACTTCCATCCGGGAACGCCATGAAAAAACAAAAGCCATCAGCATCAGGCTTTACCCCAGTCAGCTACGCATGGCCAAAGCCGTCGCTGACAGAACACATGTCCCCTATCAGGTATTGCTACGCAACATCATTGAAAATGGTTTATCTCATCTGCGCCATACGCGCGCCGGCGGCTAGACTCTCAATCAGAGTTTTTGCAGCCACTCAATCCCAAAAAGTAACGCTATGATTGAGTCGTGGCTATGGAATCAAGCGGCTAGGTTGTTCTCGGAACTCTCTGGAGCATGACGACAACGGCAAAGCGGCTGAATGTGTTCGAGCGTTATCTGACGCTCTGGGTGGGCCTGTGCATGGTCTGCGGCGTCGCGCTCGGCAAGACCGTTCCGCAGGTCATGGACCGGCTGCGCGCGATGGAGTTCGGCGGCGGCAGCCGCATCAACATCCCCATCGCCGTACTGCTCTGGCTGATGATCTACCCCATGATGCTCAAAGTGGACTTCGGCTCCATTGTAAACGTGGGTCGGCGGCCGAAGGGCCTGTTGATCACGCTTTTCGTCAATTGGCTGGTCAAGCCCTTCAGCATGGCGCTCTTAGGCTGGGTGTTCTTCAAGCACTTGTTCCTGCCTTGGATCGGACCGGAATTGGCCGAACAATATATCGCGGGAGTCATCATCCTCGCGGCGGCACCCTGCACCGCGATGGTGTTCGTCTGGAGCTACTTGACCGACGGCGACGCGGCGTACACCTTGGTGCAAGTGGCGCTCAACGACTTGCTCATGCTCGTCGCTTTCGCGCCGATCGTGAAGTTCTTGGTCAGCGGCACATCGTCGCTCTCGGTTCCGTTGCTTGTCCTCGTCTATGCCGTCGTCGTCTTCATCGTGATCCCCTTGACAGCAGGAACCGCCACGCGTTCGCTCTTGGTGCGGGCGCACGGCAAAGAATGGTTCGAGACCAGATTCCTGCCACTATTACATCCCGTAAGCGTCATCGCGCTGCTTACGACCTTGGTCTTCATCTTTGCTTTTCAGGCCGAGAACATCACAGGGCGGTTCCTCCATGTAGCGCTGATCGCGGTCCCGATCGTCATCCAGGTATATTTCAACGCGGGTCTAGCCTACGGCCTGATGCGCGCGTTCAAAGTCGAGTTTCCCGTCGCCGCTCCCGGCGCCCTCATCGCAGCGAGCAATTTCTTCGAGTTGGCAGTGGCAACGGCCATCGCCCTCTTCGGGCCGGACTCCGGGGCGGCGTTGGCGACCGTAGTCGGCGTGCTCGTCGAGGTTCCGGTCATGCTTTCCGTCTGCAGCCTATGCCGCGGTACGAGGCATTGGTTCGATCGCTCAAAGGCAGCCTCATAAAAAAATCGAAGCGGGACGCGGGAGCCGCATCTATTCCGAAGACGTCATAGAGATTAAATGTATAGTTTCAATTGAATCAAGGAGGACATATGGAAGACAAAGATAACAAAGGCTGCTGCGACAAGAAAGGTTGTGGATTGCGCTGCTACTGCTGCGCGTGCATGGCGATCAAGGCGGTCGTCCTGCTACTCGTCGGCGGCGCCATCGGTTATTTCATCGGCCGCTGACAAGCGCGGCATGCGCCCAAAGCTCTGGCTCATGAAATCCGAGCCTGAAGCCTACTCAATAGAAGAGTTCAGGGGGACGCCCTGAGCTATTCCGGGAAAAAATACCGTAAAAAACTAAAATATCGACAATGACGACAGAAACAGCCGTGCTAACCGGCCTTGGCGTCATCGTCGGATCGGTCCTGATCCTCCCCTTTTCCGTCCATTGGGTCGAAGAGAAACTGGAGGCATTCCTGCTAGTGATGGGGGCGCTGTCAGTCACTTTGAGTCGATCATGGAGTCTGCGCCTGCTTGAGGAATCGCTGACAGAACCCCTTAAGATAACCGCGGCGGTACTCGTATTCGGCTTCGTGTTCCGGGCGTTCATAGACCATATCAGACGCGCGGTGACTTATCTAGTGCGCGCCATGGGCCCGGCGCTGTTCCTGTTCCTTCTTGTAGCCGGCTTAGGCGCCATATCCAGCGTGGTCACCGCTATCATAGCGGCCCTGATCTTAGTGGAAGTAGTCTCCGTTTTAAAAATGGACAAGGCCAAGGAACGGGCATTGGTTATCCTGGCGTGCTTCTCGATCGGTTTAGGAGCGGTACTCACACCCCTTGGCGAACCCCTCTCCACCATCACCATCGCCAAACTATCCGGCGAACCCTATCACGCTGATTTCTTCTTTTTAGCCCGTCTGCTTTGGCCTTGGATATTGGCGGGTCTTATCCTGCTGGGACTCCTGGCTGCCGGATATGTAGGCCCTAAAGTCGCATTGTCACAAAGCTTGACCGAGGATAAACCTGAAGACACACAGGCTATCGTGATCCGCGCGGTCAAAGTCTATATCTTTGTTGCAGCTCTGGTCCTTTTGGGTCATGGTTTCACCCCCTTGGTGAACCGCTACCTGCTGACCTTGCGACCCTCTCATCTTTACTGGGTCAACATGGTCTCCGCTGTCCTTGACAACGCCACTTTGGCCGCAGCCGAGATCTCTCCCAAAATGCCTTTAGCCAACATCGAATACCTGCTGCTAGGCCTGCTGATTTCCGGCGGCATGCTAATCCCCGGCAACATCCCGAACATCATCGCGGCAAGCAAGCTCGGCATCAAAAGCCGGGAATGGGCAAGATTCGGCATCCCCCTAGGCATCACCCTCATGATCTTGTATTTCGTACTGCTGGAAATGGTCAGTGGATAGATATGGGTTTATAATGATTCGTGATCTTCCAAGGGAAAAAATATAGACGCCTCGGCTGGCTTGCGCAGTTTCTCCTCATTATAGCTGCCGGCAATCCCAGCTTTGCGCAAAAAATTACCACTCCCTGGGTCGCCCAAGCACCGGCGGGCAAGGCTTTCACCTCGATCGACAAACATGGCACGACCGTCATCCCGAATGGAAGATTGCTGACGCCCACAGGCAGGCAGATCGAAGTGGCGCCGCATCCCTATGGTTTGACGTTGAGTCCGGACGGCTCGGTCGCTGTCACCGCTAATTCAGGCATCCGCCCCTTTTCTATCTCCATCATCCGGGATATCGAGAGCAAGCGCCCGCAAGTGCAGCAGGTCCCTCCCGGCGCGCAGACCGATGCAGGGATATTGGCGGCGGTCTTCATGGGCCTGGCGATCTCGCCGGACAACAAACTCTTATACGTCGGCGGCGGACAAGAAGGCAAGGTGATGGTCTTCGACTTGGCCAGTGGCACGCGCCTTGACGCCATCGACTGCAACGTGACGATCGACGGCAAAAACTTTGAAAACAGCTATATCGGCGATCTGGCTTTAAGCAACGACGGTAACCTGATCTTCGCTGTCGACCAGGCGAATTTCCGAGTCGTCATCCTCGATGCGCGAGAGCGTCGGATAATAACCGGCATCGGCGTCGGGCGCTATCCTTTTGGCATCACCTTATCGCCGGATGGGTCTTATGCCTATGTGGCCAATGCCGGCATGTACGAATACAGCAAGATTAAGGGCGCTTCCGGCGAAGACCCCGACCAAGTCGGCCTAAGCTACCCCCCTTTCGGCTATCTGTCACCAGAATCGCAGATGGGAACCACGATCGGCGATTTCCAAGTGCCTGGACTCGGCCTGCCCAACGTCCCGGAATCGTTCTCGGTATGGAAACTCGACATCAAGGAACCCCGCAATCCCATAGTGACAGCCAAGATCAAGACCGGCATCCTGGTGGGTGCGATGCTCGAAGATTTCCCCGCTGTCGGCGGGGCCAGCCCCAACTCACTCGTCGCCACCCAAGACCGCGTCTATGTCAGTAACGGCAACAACGACAGCATCTCCGTCATCGACACGCAGCAGGATAAAGTCATCGCCGATATCAACCTACGCCTAGACCCCCGCCTCAAGGATTTGCGCGGCATCATACCCTTCGGACTCGAGCTGTCCCCCGATAAACAGCGCCTGTTCGTCGCCGAGGCCGGTATCAACGCCATCGCGGTCATCGACCTTAAAAATAATGAAGTCATCGGACATATCCCCACCGGCTGGTTCCCCGCGAAACTCAAGGCCAGCCGCGACGGCAAGAAGCTCTTCGTCGCTAACGCCAAAGGCCACGGCAGCGGACCCAACGGCGGACCCGCTTTCAAGGCCGACGCGCGCGGCAGCTATATCGGCAATCTGATGTACGGGACGGTCTCCGTCTTCGACATCCCCGACGACAAAGAGTTGAAAGAGACCACCCGGCAAGTGATCGAGAACAATTTCAAATTCGACAAGCCTTCCGGCATCGGCCGTGACCGCGACAACCCCATCCCCCTTTATCCCGGTCAAAAACCCTCCCCCATCAAACACATCGTCTTTATCACCAAGGAGAACCGCACTTTCGACGAAGTGTTCGGCGGCTTGCCGAACGTCCGCGGCGAACCCACATTGGCGCGCTACGGGGCCGGGATGGATTTCCAGAACAAAGATGGCAGTAAACAGGTGGCCGATGCCACCGTCATGCCCAATCACCTGGCTTTAGCGAAGCGCTTCGCTATCGCGGATAATTTCAACTGCGACTCCGACGTCTCCGCTGACGGTCACCGCTGGCTCGTGGGCATGTATCCCAACGAATGGGTCGAGACCTCGGTCGCCGCCTCCTATGGCGGCGGCAGGAGTATGAAGACGGACTCAAGCGCTCCCGGCGTGCTGGCCTTTGTCGGCAGTTCGGCGGCGATCTATCCCGAAGACTACAACGAGGCAGGGTCCATTTGGGACCACTTCGACAGGAACAAGATCGGCTTCTTCAACTTTGGTCTAGGCATGGAGTTTGCGCCGGGCTTAGAGACCCAGCGATACAAAGACACCGGCATACGCCTGACGGTCAACTATCCCATGCCCGGACCGCTGTTCAATAAGACCTCGAAGATCTACCCCACTTACAATATGCAGATCCCCGACCAATATAGGGTTGAGATGTTCATCAAAGAATTCAAGGACCGCTGGATGGGTGAAGGCGAACGGCTGCCCCACGTGCTGACCATCTTCCTGCCTAATGACCATGGTGCGGGTGAACGTCCGGACGAAGGCTATCCGTTCCGGGAAAGCTACATGGCAGACAATGACTTGGCGTTGGGCCGCATCATCGAATTCCTATCGCAAACACCTTATTGGAAGGACATGGCGGTGTTCATCACGGAAGACGACCCACAGGGCGGCGTCGACCACGTCGATGCGCACCGCAGCATCCTCATGATCGTATCCCCATACACCAAAAAGGACTACGTCAGTCGTGTCCACTACAGTTTCGGCAGCATCATCAAGACCTTCTGGCATATCTTGGGCGTCTCCCACCTTAATCAGCACGATGCCGGCGCCACCGACTTAGCCGACTTCTTCACCGGCAAGCCCGATCTCACCGCTTACAGCGCTGTACCGGTCGATGCGAGGATATTCGACCCACAGCGAGCACTCGACCCCTTCGACGTGACCTTCGACTGGAAAAAACTCAAAGACTCACCGGAACTGGACCATCCAGAGCTCATGCAAGAATGGATGCAGGAAGACGACCGGAAACGGAAACTTGAATAAGATCTTGCCTGTAACGGATCCGCCCTGGGATACAAAGCCGCAAAAAATGAGATGCTTGCATGATGTCATTGGCGATGTTGTCCATCCTGGCGTTGCTGTCGCAAGCGCATGCGGCATCTCAAACGACTAGCAGTCTGGTAGATTTCAACGCTACGGGTAAATCTGTCGCCGCCCACCGGCACACCAATCCCGACGGCGGATATGGCGGCTGGGTTGCGGATACCGCGGTCGTGGACGCCACGGTCTACGTCTCCAGCACGGCGCGGATCTTCGAGCACGCCACGGTCTTGAATAACGCCAAAATCGCGGACCAGGCTTGGGTCTACGGTACCGCCATCGTCTCAAGCAATGCCTACATTGGCGGCGCCGCGATGATCCTAGGACAAGCGCTCGTCACCGGAGCATCACACGTCAGCGGCCAAGCCCGCGTCATGGACCAAGCACAGGTAGAAGACTCCTCCTTAGTCAAGGATAACGCGATCGTCGCGCAAAGCGCCCATATCAAGGGCAGGGCCCGGATCTTTGGGGCGTCGCGCATCTTGGGATCAGCCCGGATCTTTGGCGACGCGCAGGTCCTCGATGACGCCGAAATCCAAGGTTTTGCCCAAATATCCGGCGCCGCGATCGTCGCCAACCAGGCTAAGGTCGGCGGCAGCGCCGTGATAACCGACAACGCACGCATCTCCGGAGCGGCTCATGTCGAAGGTGCCGCGTCGATCTCGGGAGACAGCCGCGTTTCCTTCAACGCACGCATCGACGGGCAAGCCCGGATCACCGGTCAAAGCCGGATCTACGGTGCGGCAAAGGTCTTTGGTAACGCGGTGTGTAAGGATCAGGCTTGGATCATCGACTCGGCCGAAGCCGGCGGCGACGCAGTGATCGCCGGTCACGCTCTTCTTGAAGGCTGTTATCGCGCCCTCACCGGCGCCTACGCGCAAGGGCGCCACAACGCCACCTGTCGCTGATCACAGCTTTGCCTATTGCATACTCTCGCCCCTGATACTATCCATTTAGTATCGGGGCTCCCGTCACATGGACAAACACGCCTTGACAGTGATACTCCTATGCGGCTACGCGCTGACAGTGCACGGCGCTGCTGACGATATGGCCTCCCTTGCCTACATCAGTAAAGAGAAAGTCGCACAAACACCCAAAGAACTTTTAGCACTATCCCTGGAAATCGAAAACGACCTTGGCATACTACGTTTTGAGATGGGACGAGCGTCGGCGGGTCCGTCTGCGGTCAAAGCCAACGGCGTAAACCCCAGGGAAGCTGCCTACATCGCAGCAGCGCTGTCAGAGAAATCCAGCCGCTTGGCTGCGGAAAATGGTTCAAGCAGCAAGCGCACGGACCGAGCGGTAGCAACAACCCCCGTGGGGACATCCCTGGCAACCGCCCTGCAGAATATCCGTGAGGTCAAAAAAAAGCTCCAAGCCTCCAAGGCTATGACACCCTCGCCAATGCCCGCTGCCGCCAGCTGGGACGACGTTTTTGCATCGCTATATCGTTGCAGCACGCAACTCGATCTGCTGTTAGACAGACAATATTCATCCACGGATGAGTTCCAAGCGATCACTACCGCCGTGCATCACACAGCGCGCCTGTTGGCAGCGTTCCCGGGCGCCCAACGCATCCCACCTGAACCCGATTATGTAGCCGGGAAAAGCGCCGCCGACATCATGGATACCTTGGTATTCTGCTTCACGCAATTATCCATGATCGCCCGTGGCGCGGGATTGCCCATGATGGAGATCACTGCCAACCCCGAGCATCAAGAGACGCAAAAAGGCGAAGTTTTCAACCTGACAAACCTCATCGTCGCCGAGCTCGCCTTCATGCATGAGCAGACCGGCGCGAGCAAACCGGCCCAACCGGTCGCCGATACGAGCAGCAAGCTACCCGCCCATGTGTTCCAACGTAGTGGCCTATTCAAACTGCAACTACTCGAACTCATGGAAAATGCCGCTGCCAACCGTGCCTGGCTCTCCAAGCCGAAGACCGGAGGCTAAGCGACCATGGATCCGCATCGATATCCGCTCGCCAAGGCGATCCAGCGTTCCCATTTGAGCATCGCCGCGGTGGCGGCTGCGGGACTGGCGGTCGGCGTCATCATCTGCGCCTCACTCTGGTCTCAAATGCACCGGATGCGTCTGACCGAGGAACCTGCCCGAGCCGCGGCCTGGCGCATCGAACTCGGTCTTAAAGATTCGACGACTTGCTTGCTGCAATGGCTCGCAACCAAAGATGACAGCCATAAAAAGGCGCGGACACGCATCTGGACGCAGACCATCCGCCCCTCCTACGCGGCTTTCCTGGCTTTGACCGCAAAAATATCCGGCAACGGGACCGACACTGCGACCATGTCCCTGCTTGATACGATCGAAGAGACACAGTGGTACGCCGAAGAGGCGGGCGCTGTGCAAGGCGGGGCAACGCAGGATGCCGTGTCCCTGACAACTGAAACCCTCCCCCTCATCGAACAAGCTGCCGCCGCGCTTGCCGCCGCGCGTGATGCCCACACGCTCTCGATAGATACAGCCATCCGGCGCGCCGAGCTCTCATGCGCCGCTGCCGCTATTGCCGCCGCGCTCGGCATATCCATCCTATTCATCCTCGCCTGCCGTCTCGGCAAGAACAACGCCACTCTCATCATACGCCCCGTCGACGCCCTGCTTGCAGCCGCCAACGACCTTAAAGCAGACATCATCGTCGAGGACATCAAGATACGCGGTGATGATGAGTTCGCCGGCTTAAGCAAGGCCTTCAACGAGATGAAGCGGACACTGCAGGAATCCCGGCAGGAGGCTAAAAAGCGCACGATAGAACTCGACCGTTCGAACAAAGAATTAGAACAATTCGCCTATATCGCCAGCCACGACTTGCAGGAACCGCTAAGAAAGATCATCAATTTCACCGAGGTGCTGAGTCAACGCTACTGCACTTCGCTCGACGAGAAAGCCAAGCGCTATATCGATTTCGCCGCCGATGGCGCGCGACGCATGCAACACCTGATCACCGACCTGTTAAGCTACGCCCGCCTAGGCAGACCCAACGCGCAGCCACGGCTCGGCATGATCGCGACCGCCCTGAAAGAAGCGCTTTGCGATTTGGAGATCCGTGTCAAAGAGACCGGGGCCAGCATCACAACCGACGACCTGCCCGCCCTGGAAGTCAATCTCACGCAATTCAAGCAACTCTTTCAGAACCTCATCGGCAACGCGCTTAAATTCAAAGGCGAGCAAGCTCCTGTCATCGACGTCGGATCACGCAAAGAAGCGGGCGAATGGCTTTTCTGGGTCAAAGACAACGGTATCGGCTTAGAGCCCCAATATGCCCAAAGGATATTCGAGATCTTCCAACGCCTGCACACTAAAGAGGAATATGCCGGCTCAGGCATCGGCCTGGCAGTCTGCAAAAAGATCGTAGAGATGCACGCAGGTAAGATCTGGGTCGAATCAGAAATCGGCAAGGGGTCGGTCTTCTACTTCACGCTTCCTATTCATACTCGAACTTGAGACTCTCGATGTAATTGCGCAAAGCCTTGATCTCGCTGCGCAGAGCCTGCGCATCTTTTAGTTTCGCGCTCTGCTCGATCGCCGAACCGATCGGGGTTAATCCATGGAAACCGTAACTGCCCGCGTCCCCGACCATGCAGTGACCGCTACTCTCGATCGTTGCGAAGTCGCCACGCTGCAACGCCGCTTCCATCTGGGATGGTTTATCCCTCAAACGCGCCAGGAACTTAGGCACGAGCTCTTTGATCTCCACGCTGACACGCTCCGTCGCACCCTTGGCCACCGTCGGCCGGACACAGCCGCTGATGGTTTTGAGCAGTTCCGCCTTTCTGATAGGTTTGGTCAGATAAGTATCGCAACCGGCGTCAAGGCACTTGTTGCGCTGCACATCGAAAGCATACGCGGTCAAAGCGATGATGGGCGTCGATCTCGATGAATTTCCGGCCTCCCATTTCCTGATAAAACGCGTCGCCGTATAGCCGTCGATGATCGGCATATTCATGTCCATCAAAACGACATCGTAACGGTGCGACTTGAATCTCTCGATGGCGCTCTTACCGTCTTCGGCGGAATCGATATGACATGGGACCGATTTCAAATACGCGCCGATGAGCTCGCGGTTATCCACCGAATCATCGACGAGCAAGATCTCCAAAGGAAGACTCCGCTGCAACATCCCGGCAGCAACGTCCGGCCCGGCAACGACCGGCACCGCCACTTTGCCCACTTTCAAAGGGATACTGACAAAGAACGTGGTCCCCTCCCCTAGACGGCTCTCGACCCATATCTTGCCTCCCATCAATTCGGTGAGCCGCTTGGAGATCGAGAGCCCCAAGCCGGTGCCGCCATAGCGCCGGGCGATCGAGGCGTCCGCCTGGCTGAAGGTCTCGAAGATCTTCTCAAGCTTATCGGATGGGATACCGATGCCGGTGTCCGCGACTGAAAACAGGATGGATCCCGGCGCCTTCGGGTCTACCCGCACGGTCAAAGTGACCTTGCCTTGGCTCGTGAACTTCACTGCATTGGTCAACAAGTTCATCAGGACCTGCCGCAGACGGTTCGCATCGCCGATCACGGCCGTGGGGACGTCACTGGCGATGTTATGTGATACTTCCAGGTTTTCCTCGCGCACCTTGAAAGAAACGATCCCCAGGACCGCTTCGGTGAATTCCTTAAGGTCGAAATCGATGTATTCGAGGTCCATGTGACCGGCTTCGATCTTCGCGATGTCCAGGATATCGTTGACCAATTGCAAGAGGATGTTGGATGCGCGCCTGAAGATCTTGACGTATTTGGCCTGCTCCTCGTTCAACGGAGTCTCCGCGAACATCTCGGCCATGCCGATGATGGCATTGAGCGGTGTACGAATCTCATGGCTCATGTTGGCCAGAAAATCGCTTTTAGCGCGGGAGGCTTCAAGCGCCGCACGGCTCGACTCGATGACTTGCCGCTCCAAGCGCATGCGCTCGATAGCATAACGGATGACTCGCGCGATATTGCCGGCATTGACCCGGTTCTTCAAGAAATAATCCTGGGCTCCCTCGCCGATGATCTGTAAAGCCAGCGCTTCATCGTCCAATCCGGTCAGGATCACCACAGGCACGGTCGGCGCCTGGGCACGGACCTTCCTGAAAGTATCGATCCCCTGGCAATCGGGCAGTGAGAGGTCGAGTAAGACCACGTCCGGAGGGTCGTCTTTGAGGCGTTTGAGCGCATCCCCCAGACGCTCGGCCCGAGTCAACACATGCGCCAGGTTCTCGGCCTGACTAAGGATCTCCTCAAGGAACAGCGCATCGCCGGCATCATCTTCGATGAGCAGGATCCCGGTCTTTTTGCCCATGCTGTCAGGGGAGCTCCACGGCGGACAACCAGAACCTCTCGATAGCTTTAAGCGCGTCGCTATAAGCCGCGACGCCTAGCGGTTTTTTGACATAACCGCTGCAGCCGATGTCATAACAACGCTCGATATCGGTGCTGGCGTCGGAAGTCGTGAGGATAACGACCGGGATATGTCTTAGATTACGGTCACCCTTGACTTCCATGAGCACTTCGCGGCCGTCTTTCTTCGGCAGATTCAGATCCAAGATCACCAGAGAAGGCGCTGGACTCCCGCTATACACACCCTCTCTACGCAAGAAGGCCAACCCTTCCGTGCCGTCCTTGGCGACATGCAGACTGATCGCGGGATTGACCTCGGTGAGGACGTCTTTAGCGAGTTCCACATCGCCGGCATCGTCTTCGATAAGAAGTACGTGGATCGTTCTAGAAACCATAAGTCATGCCGCCATGGCGAAAATCCCGCTCATTACGCGCTGACGCGCCGCGCGACGGTATATCGGATATCGCTCAATACCGGTAATTTTCCGGTTTGTAAGGACCTTCGGGATCGATACCGAGATAATCGGCTTGCTCCTTGCTCAATTTAGTGAGCTTAGCGCCGAGCTTACCCAAATGTAACCGTGCCACTTTCTCATCGAGCTTCTTCGGCAGCAGATAGACCTGGTTCTTGTACTTTCCGGTCGTGCGGTTCTCCCAAAGCTCGATCTGCGCCATCACTTGGTTAGTGAAGGAGCAGCTCATCACGAAACTCGGATGGCCCGTGGCGCAGCCTAGGTTGACCAGCCGTCCTTCCGCCAGAATGGTCAATGTCTTGCCATTGGGCCAGACATATTGGTCAACCTGGGGTTTGACGGTGACCTTCTTTAACTTACTGTCTTTCTCGACCGAAGCGATATCGACTTCGATATCGAAATGCCCGATATTGCAGACGATGGCCTGATCTTTCATCGCATCCATGTGCTTGCGGGTGATGACATCTTTACAGCCCGTGGTGGTGACGAAGATGTCGCCGATGGATGCCGCCTCTTCCATGGTGACGACCTGATAGCCTTCCATGCAGGCTTGCAGGGCGTTGATGGGATCGATCTCGGTGACGAGCACGCGAGCGCCCTGACCGCGCAGCGACTGCACGCAGCCCTTGCCCACGTCGCCGTAACCCGCGACCACAGCGACTTTGCCCGCCACCATGACGTCAGTGGCGCGCTTGATGCCGTCAAGTAAAGATTCGCGGCAACCGTAGAGGTTGTCGAACTTCGATTTAGTGCAGGAATCATTGACGTTGATCGCCGGGCACTTCAAGGTATGGTCCTTCGCCCGTTGCACCAGCCGGTGCACACCGGTCGTCGTCTCTTCGCTCAAACCCACGATATCTTTTAAAAGCTCCGGGAATTTATCATGCACCATGTTGGTCAAGTCGCCGCCGTCGTCAAGGATGATGCTCAAACCCTTGCCGTCCGGCCAGCGCAAGGTCTGCTCGATGCACCAATCGAATTCCTGCGCGTTCATGCCCTTCCAGGCGAAGACCGCCACACCGGCTTTAGCCACCGCCGCGGCCGCATGGTCTTGTGTGGAAAAGATATTGCAAGAACTCCAGCGCACTTCGGCACCCAAGTCGATCAAGGTCTCGATCAAGACAGCGGTCTGGATCGTCATATGCAGGCACCCGGCGATGCGGGCTCCGGCTAAAGGTTTCTTGCCTTTATACTCTTGCCGCAGAGCCATCAAGCCCGGCATCTCGCTTTCAGCGATGACGATCTCTTTGCGGCCCCAGTCGGCAAGCGTGATATCTTTGACTTTATAGTCCATGGTGGCGGTAGCGGTTGGCATAGCTATTTTCTCCTATTGTTATGAACATACTGAAAGGAAATTATACCCAAAATCCTGCGGATACCTTACGGATCAACGGTTAAGACGCATATCGAGCCAGACGGCTAAAGCCAGGATGCTGCCGCGTGCGATGTATTTGAATTCCGGCGATACCGCCAAGAGCGTCATGCCGTTCAACAACGTCGCCATGATGAGCGCGCCAAAGAGCACCCCCATCGGCGTACCGCGCCCGCCCTTCAAGCTGGTCCCGCCGATGACGCAGGCGGCGATGGCGTCTAACTCCATGAGTTCGCCCACCGTGGTCGTCGACGCGCCCGCGTACGCGGTCTGCATGAATCCGGTAACGGCCACGATGGCCCCCAAGATGGCGAAAGCCCCGACCATCACCCTCTCGACAGGCACCCCGGAGACGAGCGCCGCTTCTTCATTGCCACCGATGGCATAAAGGTAGCGGCCGAAGGGAGTGTGCTCGGTGACGACGACGACAGCAAGCATGACAACGCTTAGAATGATGACGGTCAGTGGGATGCCGCGGAATTGATTAGCGATGACCACGAACAGAAAGATGAGTTGGGCCGGGATAAGAGTCTTAAGGAACACCGTCTCCGAGTCATCCACCGGCATCCGATAGGCCCGGCGCTTCTTGACGGCAACGATATTGAGATACGCCAAAGCTCCGGCGCAGGCCACAGCTAAAAGATAGCCCGCGGTCGGCGGCAGATAATAGGTACTCAAGCAAGAATAGATATTGTTTTCCCCGCCGTGCACGACCGGAACCGTGGAATTCTTGATGATGAGCCAGAAGAGACCCTTGAACACGAGAAGCCCGCCGAGCGTAATGATGAAGGCCGGCATCTTCTGGCGCACGATGAGCCTGCCCATCAGATACCAGACACAGATGCCCAAGACAAGTCCGAGTGCCATAGCCCAACCGGCCGGCCAACCGTGACGGAAAACCAACACACTCGCCACACCGCCGATCAAGCCCACGCCACTGCCGACCGACAAGTCGATCTGCCCGGGCAAGATGACGAGCAGCATGCCCAAAGCCAGCGTGGCGGTGATGGACAGCTCGATAGTGAGCATGGAAAGATTGCGTGCACCCAGGAACTGGTCGCACGTCAGCGCGAAGAACCCACAAATGAGCGCGAAAGCGATGACCATCGAATACTTGCGCAAAACCTGACTGCGCATCGTCATCTTATGCCGCCACCGCATGGCCCATGGCTGCGGCCAAAAGCGCCTCTTGGTCCACCGCTTGCCGGTCGAAATATCCACCGACCGAACCCTCATGGAGCATCAATATCCTGTCGCTGATGCCCAAGAGTTCCGGCATTTCACTGGAAGCCAGCACTACTGCCTTGCCGGCGTCGGTCAACCGATTGACGATCTCGTAGATCTCATGTTTAGCGCCCACATCGACGCCTCGTGTCGGCTCATCCAAGAAGATGACGCTCGGTTCAGATGCCAAGGCTTTACCCAACACGGTCTTCTGCTGATTGCCACCGGACAAACCTTTGACGGGGAATCCCAATCCCGGCGCTTTGATGCCCAAGGACTTGGAGCGCTCGTGGTTCAAGCAATGTTCACGCTGACTGTCGATGGTTCCGGCGCGTGTCAACCGATCCAGGATGGAAAGCGACAGATTAAACCCGATGCTCTGTTCCAATATCAGGCCATAACGCCTGCGGTCTTCCGTCACCAAAGCCAAACCCGCGCGGATCGCCGTCTCCGGGGTGACCCGGTCCATGACGCGGCCCTGGAATAGCACTTGACCCGCAGTACGCAAGCCCCAGGCGCCGAAAAGATGCATGAAAAGTTCGCTGCGTCCCGCACCCATCAACCCGCCGATACCCAGGACTTCGCCCGCACAGACTTCCCAAGAGACATCTTTTAAAACTGTTCTCTGCGTCCGCGAGTCGCGGACCGTCAAGCCCTTCACCTGCAACAACACATCGCCTTTGCGGCTCTTCCGGCGAGGATAAAGCTCCCGGATCTCACGGCCCACCATCTGGTGAATGATCTCTTGCTTGCCGGTATCTCGGGCCGCCTGGGTCGAAACGGTCCGGCCGTCGCGCAACACGCTGATGCGATCGGCGATGCGCATGACTTCATCGAGCTTGTGCGAGATATAGACGATCCCTATCCCCTGTTGCCGCAGGCCGGACAAGGTGGGCAACAATATATCCACCTCGCGTTCGCTCAAAGCCGCAGTCGGCTCATCCAAGATCAATATCTTCGATTCATTACGCAAGGCTTTGACGATCTCGACGGACTGCTGCTGGCCGATACCCAGATCGCAAACCTTCGCCGCCGGATCGATGGCTGAACCGAAGCGTTGCAGGATCGTTTTACTACCGGTGGTCATCGCCTCCCGGTCAAGCAAGCCGCGGCGCGTGGGTTCGCAACCCAAGAAGATGTTCTCCTCGACCGTCATCTCCGGCACCAACGCCAACTCCTGATAGATGACCGCGATGCCGGCGGCTTTCGCGTCCACTACCGAGGCGAAACGCACCGCCTGCTCACGCAGATAAAGCTCACCCTGGTAAGCGCCGTGCGGATGGATACCAGAGAGGATCTTGATAAGCGTCGACTTGCCCGCCCCGTTCTCACCGCACAAGGCATGGACCTCTCCGGCTCGCAGGTCGAAGTCCACACCGTCTAAAGCAGTGATAGCGTCGAATCTTTTAGTGATACCTTGAGCGCGTAAGATAGGGATCACGGCTTATCGCGGTATGAGAGCCTGGCGCGGATGAAAACCGTCTTTGACGACGGTCGCCTCCATGTTATCTTTGGTAGCCACGACCACATCCACTAACATCGAAGGGACGGCTTTGCGTCCGTTGTCCGTCACTTGCGAGGCGATGACCGGCCTTCCTTTGGCCATCAAGACGGCGGTCTCGGCCGCCTGGCTGGCCAGACGCTCGAGCGGCTTGTAGATAGTCATAGACTGGGTCCCCTGCATGATCCGTTGACAAGCGGCAAGTTCCGCGTCCTGACCCGTGACCAAGATATCGCCAGCCACGCCCTCCTCCATCAACGCCTGGATAGCGCCTCCGGCAGTGCCGTCGTTGGCCGCCAAGATCGCGTCAAAATCAGCGCCGAAGCGGGTGATAGCGGCATTGGCGATCTTTTTGGCGTTCTCCGGTTTCCAATTCTCGGCCCAATCTTCATGGATGACATCGATACGACCATCCTTGATGTAGGGCGCCAGGACGCTGTCTTGACCCTGTTTGAAGAGCACCGCATTATGATCGGTCTTGGCGCCATGGATGCGTACGATACGCTTCTTACCCGACTTGGCTTTGAACCTGTCGATAAGATACTGCGCCTGGAGCGCCCCCACCTTGACCGCGTCAAAGCTGATATAAAGATCGAGGTCGCTATCGGTGATGAGCCGGTCATAGGCGATGACCGGGATATCCGCATCATGCGCCAGCGCCACCGCCTTGGCCATGGCCGCGCCATTGTGAGGCACGATCACTAAGACATCCACTTTCCGGCTGATCAAGGCCTGCACGTCCTGCATCTGGCGCGTATCGTCGCTATTAGCCGCCTGCACCAACACCTCGGCTCCCAGCCCTTGAGCGCGCGCCACAAAAAAATCACGGTCATGCTGCCAGCGTTCTTCCTTGAGCGTGTCTAAAGAAAATCCGATCACAACGTCGCGGCGAACCGTTTCAGCGCGGCTAGCAGAATGGTTGCGGGAAATGACAAGCCCGGTGACCACGCTCACGATACAGGAGAATATGACCAAAAAGACCCGGACCCTCATGACTTGGATATTATCTCAAAATTCCGCGAACACACTGCGAGACTGGATAATTCTAACGCATCGACTCCAAAGGTTTCGTCGAAAGCAGCCGCCGTGACCTGCAAGAACACAAAAAACCCTACGCACACAAGCATGCGCCTATCAACGACTTGACCGAAGCAGTCAAAGCGCTCAAACCCACCGCACTCATCGGCGTATCCGGCAAGCCGAAACAATTCAACCGCGCGATCGTCGAAGAGATGGCCCGCAACAACGCCTACGTTTTGTTCCC
This sequence comes from Elusimicrobiota bacterium, assembly GCA_038041525.1. Classification (GTDB taxonomy): domain Bacteria; phylum Elusimicrobiota; class Elusimicrobia; order JACQPE01; family JACQPE01; genus JBBTGF01. Next base: position 21,159 of record JBBTGF010000402.1, read on the forward strand.
CGCTTTGTCTAAGATCCGCCAGGTATCGGTCAAGATCGCGACGCAGGTCGTCAAAGTAGCCCAAGAACGCGGTTTGACCACACGTCCCATCCCCCAAGATGTCACCGCCTACGTGGAATCGTTGCAATACCAACCTGTCTACAAGAACTTCGCTTGACCCCGACTTAAACCCGTCTCGACGCCTGAACACAACTTAGACGTTAGAATGTCCGCGGCGGGTCCGCATGTAGAGAAAGAACGTGGCCGCGGCTCCCATGCTAGCCACGACCACGAACATAGCGAAGATCGGGGTGAGCTGCCGACCGAAGGCTTCGTACATCCAACCGATGATCTGTTCCTGGAAGATCGGGCCGATGGAACCCATGCCGTTGATGATACCGGCTGCCACAAGAGCGGTACGCGCCGAGCCGACGTCGATGGCGCCCACGCCAGAAAGCAAAGAGTCAGGACCATAGAGCATGAACCCGCAACAACCCATGAAGACCGCGAACAGGGTGATACTCATCGAACCGAAGACGCGCATGCCGATGAAAGAGAGCGTCATACCCATAAGCAGGAGGAAAGCCAACGAAGACCGCCGGCCCGCGAACCATTTATCCGACACCCATCCCGAAGCTAGGACTCCCGCGAACCCGCAGAGATCGAAGATTGTGGAAAGATACCCCGCTTGGTCGCCCGCCATGCCGAAATTATGGTTCAGGAAATATGGCGCCCACGACCACAGCGCGTAGCGCAAGAACTTGATACAGAAATAGATAAGTCCCATGATGACAACCGAGATGATGACGTCGCGGTCCCAGCCAAGACCATCTTGCACTTGCGTCATCGGCGCTTCAGCGGTCTTACCCGCCGCTTGCTTGTCGGCTTCATCCTCGACAGACTTAAAACCCACATCCTCGGGCGTATTGGGATGCAAGAAGAAAACGACCGCCCAGATAGCCATAAGCGAAAGCGACGCACCGAAGAACGCCCAACGCCAACCCATGAAACCCAAAAGGAACGACGCCCAGACTCCGGCCACTAGCGGCCCCACCTGATAACACGTCGACCAGACTCCGAGGATGCTGCCGCGTTCTTTCCGCTTGAACCAGAACCCCAAAGATCCGATGCATCCCGGCCAACCCGTACCTTGGGCGATACCATTGATGGCCATGAATAAAGCCAGGTAGATGATGCCGTGGCTCGCCCCGAAAACCATGTTACACACGATCGAGATCGCCATGCCGCACAAAAGCAACAAACGCGGACCGAGTTTCCTGCCGAAATAAGCGGATGAGAACTGACCGATGGCATAACCTACGAGATAAACGGTGCCGATGTTCGCTAAGGCCATACTCGAATATCCTTGCGATGCGCCCATGGCGCCTTTGACAATGTAAAAAGGTTTACGGCATAGGTAATAACCGAAATACGAGAGCCAGGTAGCGGCTAATATCTTGATCTGCCAATGGCGATACGTGCCCACGGCAGCAGGAACGGCGCTCACTTACGGCCCGTCCCCACGGTCGCTTTGACGGCCTTGGCGAGTACGACATAACGTAACCAATTAGCGAACTCCAACTGACGCAACCCGTCATCGAGCACGTCGTCGCCGACAGCGAGCTGC
>JBBTGF010000403.1:0-2453 GCA_038041525.1 Elusimicrobiota bacterium
TACGTTAAATACGCTGTTTTCTGTCATCCTGAGCGAAGCGAAGGATCAATGAAAAAAAACCTCTTAATTGATTCTTCGGCGCCGTCGGCGCCTCAGAATGACATTGGAATAATATCGAACCTGTACTGACAAATAACCCTGGTCCAATGATGTACGATATATTCATCATGACAATGAAGAATCTGACTGAAAATGCGCCCTTTTCCCTCGGTAACGGTTATAACGAAGCGGACCGGTTGGCACTGACAGCCGTACGCATGCTCGCCGTCGACATGGTGGAAAAAGCCAAATCCGGCCACCCGGGCATGCCCTTAGGCGCCGCACCCATGGCCTATGTGCTATGGACCCAATTCCTTAAACATAACCCGAAAGACCCGGGCTGGATCAACCGCGACCGCTTCATCCTTTCTGCGGGCCACGGTTCAGCGCTCATCTACGCGCTGCTGCATCTGGCAGGCTACGATTTAAGCATCGACGAACTCAAGAACTTCCGCCAATGGGGCAGCAAGACCCCCGGTCATCCCGAAGCCGGGCACGTTCCCGGCATCGAATGCACCACCGGACCGTTAGGCCAGGGTTTCGCCATGGGCGTGGGTATGGCCCTAGCACAAGAAAAGCTCTCGCGCGCATTCGACCGCGAAGCATTCCCGGTCATGGAACACTTCACCTACGGCATCGTCTCCGATGGCGACTTGATGGAAGGCGTGGCCTCGGAAGCCGCGTCATTGGCGGCACACAACAAACTCGGCCGCCTCATCTATCTCTACGATGACAACAAGATCTCCATCGAAGGTTCGACCTCGATCACCTTCACCGAAGACGTAGAACGCCGCTTCGCCGCTTACGGCTGGCACACCCAGCGCGTCAGCGATGGCAACGATCTGGCAGCCATCGAAGCCGCCATCACCACAGCCCAACGTGTGACGGACAAACCCTCGCTGATCCTGGTGCGCACGCACATCGGGTTTGGCAGCCCCAAGCAAGACACCAAGGAAGTCCATGGCGAACCTTTGGGCGCCGACGCTATGAAGGCCACGCGTGAATCCTTCGACTGGCCCCACGGACCTTTCCAGGTTCCCGACGCCGCGCTAAACCCATGGCGGCAATGCCTTGAACGCAACGCGCGCTACCAGCAAGATTGGAAGACCTTATGGAACAACTACTGCGAGAAGTTCCCGCAAGACGGCGCGGAGCTCATACGCCGCCTCAAAGGCGTGCTGCCCACCGGCTGGGACAAAGACATCCCCGCCTTCACTAAAGATGCGCCCGGCTCCGCCACGCGCGAGAGTTCCGGCGTCATCATGAACGCGATCTCGAAGTACGTGCCCGAACTCGTCGGCGGCTCGGCCGACCTAGCGCCCTCAACGAAGACCTGGCTTAAGGACCGCAAGGAAGCCAACCTTAATTTCGGCGTGCGCGAGTTCGCCATGGGCGCTGCGGTCAACGGCATGGCGATGCACGGCGGGTTCATCCCCTACGGCTCCACCTTCCTCGTCTTCTCCGATTACATGCGCGGCGCCATCCGCTTGGCGGCATTACAGAAGGCGCATTCACTCTTCATCTTCACCCATGATTCGATCGCCTTAGGCGAAGACGGGCCGACGCATCAGCCCATCGAACACATCGCGTCTTTGCGCGCCATCCCCGGGCTCGTCGTCTTGCGCCCGGCCGACGCCAATGAGACAGCGGCCGCGTGGCGCGTCGCCATGACGCTTAAGCGCCCCGTCGCTTTCGCCCTCACGCGTCAAAAGGTCGCAGTCTTAGACGACGCGACGGGCAAGATCGCCCAGGGAGCAGCCAAAGGCGCCTACATCCTGCAAGACTCGGATTCTCCCGCCGAGATCGTCTTGATCGCCACGGGTTCGGAAGTGCATACCGCGCTAGAAGCCTGTAAGATACTCACCGCCGGCGGCCGCCATGCGCGCGTAGTCTCGATGCCATCATGGGAGCTCTTCAGCGAACAGCCCGCATCGTACCAGGATACGGTATTACCCCCGACGCTGAAGCGCCGCTTGAGCATCGAAGCCGGTTCAACTATGGGCTGGCACCGCTGGGTGGGCAGCGAAGGCGACACCATCGGCATCGACCATTTCGGGGCTTCGGCGCCCGCAGGGGTGTTACTCGAGAAATATGGTTTTAGCGCAGAACATATTGCGCAACGCGCACTTAAGCTGCTAAATAGATAAATATAGGCTCTTCGTCACCGACGAAAGCCGGGGTTTCAATCACATTCAGGAGGAATCACTATGAAGATCGCTATCGTAGGTTTAGGACGCATGGGCATGAACATGGCCCGCAGGTTGATCCAAGGCCGCCACGAGATCGTGGTCTTCAATAGGAGCCTAGAGAAAGTCGAACTCATGGCCAAAGAAGGGGCGGTTCCTGCTAAAAGCCTCAAAGAAGTCATCGCGCTGCTGCCTAAACCGCGCGTCGTCTGGCTGATGCTGCCGGCA
>JBBTGF010000404.1:0-7853 GCA_038041525.1 Elusimicrobiota bacterium
CACGCTGGCTAAGACCGCGCCTCCCATGTCTTTGACCTCGATAACCACGCCGGCGCCCGGACCCAAGTCAAGCTCAACGGCTTTCTCCTTGCGATTGGTCACGACATCGAGGACCTTGCAATCCCGCAAGTTCATCAAGATATCATCGACACCCTTCTCGCGCGCCGCGTATTCTTTGGGCTTCTGCAGCGACCAACGTCCATCTTGCTTGCGCAGCTCTATCTCCTGACCCGGCCTTTTGATGTCGATACTCGCGGCCTTGTCATAGAAATCCCTGGCCTTACGCACCACTAACGGCCTGGCATTCTCCCGATAAAGCCGGATGCCTGCTTTATAAACGCCGACACAGACAGCGAGTACGACAGCGCAAACCCACAATGTCTTGATGGCTTTAGAGCTCATACTTGGACTGGAAGATACTCTTGCCGCACCATGCCTCGCCAATGACGGCGACGAGACCAACGCACGACGCCGTATAAAACAACCAAGATAGGCATCAACAATGCGGCGATGAATTTGATACCTTGACGCACCCAATAACTCTCGATGGGCCGCAAGGGCCGCAACTTGACGCCTTTGGAACGGATGGCGACTAAAGCTGAATCCTCGCTCAACCAATCGATGGAATTAAGGAAAAACACTTCGCTGCCAGCATTAGTGGGCATCACCGGATCAACGATGCGCGACGTCGAACACAACAATATCCGCACCGGGCCCTTACTCTGCGCCAGCCAAGCGCCGGTCTCTTTTTCTTCGCTCTTTTCATCCTCTTGGCCCTTGGCACTTTTCTTAACGTCTGGGCCCGGCGTTGCGGCAAACAACGCCGACGTAGCCCCGGTCAGGCTCACGACCAGATCGAAGGGGCCACGCTTATCCTCGGGACTGTAGGCGAAATCCGCCATCGGCGAATAATTGACGATATCTTTATTCTTGGTCCAAGAAATCTTGCTCGAGGTCGCCAACACCTCGACTTTAAGATCCTTCGCGCTAACGCTCTCGATCGGTGAGGCAAACGGCATGACGAGTTGATCGAGGTCTTTGGTCAAAGGGTTGTCTTTGCTTAAGCCCGTCACCAAAGTCATCAACGGATAACTCACCACTGTGTTATAAACGAACGGACCGGAACGCTGCTGAATGGCCACGCTCTGATTCTGCGTGTCCATGACGAAGGCATCCGCGATCGACACCCCCCAATGCGCCAACAACTTCTCGATGCCCGTGGCGACGGGTAGAGCGGAGAACGCACCGCTTTGCAGATCGACTCTCTTTGTATCGATGAAGAGCGCAGTAGGCACGCCCGAGAGGATGACTTGTTCAAGTCGCGCCAGTTCGATATCACTGAACTTCTCGTCAGGCCCGATGATGACCAATGACTTAGGTTTGACTGACAGATCGAGCGCGGCAGCAGGATCGAACGAGCTGACCTCGTAATTATCCCTGACTTTGGATTCGAGGTTCTCTTCCAGAGCCATCATCCCCTTGCCGCGGCCTATCCACACCACGCGCGACTCTTTAGACGCCAGTTTCTTGATCCGGCTCGTCAAGTCGTATTCAAGCCCATTGATGTCACGCAAAACCGGGACCACCTCTTTCTTGTCACCCAACGAGATGGTGAACCCCATAAACCCATCCTTGATCTCGTACTTATCCCGCGCGATAAAAGTCAGACGCACCGGGGCCACGCCGGCCTGCAACGCCTCACGACGGAACGACTCCATGTCATTGCTCGCCACGAACTCGTAGGTAAGATTCTTGCCCGCATAACCCTTATAGGAACGCAACAAATCCTTAAGATACTCCCGATAGGTCGAATACGGCTCGGAAAGGTCCTGTGAAAAATATCCTTTAATGATGACCGGGTCTTCCAATCCTTTAAGGACTGCTTTGGAAGCCCTGCTGATGGAATAGACCTTGCCTTCGGTCAAATCCAAGCGCACGACCGCGACTTGCGCGGCCATATTGAGCGCCACCGCCAACGCCAAGAGAGCCGCGACCGCAGCCACCGGCCCTTTGAACAAAAAAGCGCGGATAGCGTTAAATACTTTGACGACCGAATCTTTTTTCATAATGGATGAGCGGCAACGCCAGGAAGAACCCCGCCAGCGTCACAAAATAGACCATATCCCTGATATCGATGACGCCGCGGGCGATGTTAGCCACATGCGCATCGAAACCCAGATAGTTGAAGAAACTCGATAGTGGATACGGGAAGAAGACCAGCACCTTGCCCGCCATGAAGAACGCGAAACCTATCACCCACGACATCAGATAGGCCACGATCTGGTTGCGCGTGACGCTGGAAGCGAACACCCCGATGGCAGCCAACGCCGCGACCAAGAAAAGATTGCCCAGATAGGCGCCCGTCACCGCGCCCCAATCGGGACGGCCAAGCACGGTAAGGATGACCGGATAAATCAGGGTCAACGCCAAACTGATGGCGACCAACCCCAGGCATCCCAGATACTTCCCCAACACGATCTCGTGGGGTTTGAGCGGCAAGGTGACCAAGACCTCGAACGTCCCGCTCTTTAACTCCTCGGAGAACGAACGCATGGTCACAGCTGGGACCAGAAATATAAGGATCAAGGGGACCAGGTCCATGAAAGGCGCGATATTGGCCTGGTTCATAATGAATAATGGCTGCGAGAAGAAATACCCTGTCACCAGCAGATAAATCACGAACAACACATAGGCAATGGGCGAATCAAGCATCTCTTTTAAATCACGGCGAGCCACGGTCACAACAGGGCTATCGCGTAAGCTCATGGAAGACCTCCTCAAGCGAACGCTTTTCCATCTTAAGCTCGACTAAAGGCAATTTCTTTGAAGCTGCGTAATCGAAGATATCCTTGCGCACGTCCCGGGCCGCGCGCAGCCGATAATGATATTCGGTGCCGCCTACAGGAACCGGACCATCCAGTGCCAGGACGCCATCGATCGCGGTAATGCCGGCCGCCCCGCCGTTCAACTCCTGCGAAAACCCCATGGTCACGACGAATTCTTGCGAGACGGAAAGCTCGGCCAACGGCTTGTCCGCGACGATCGCGCCCTTATGGATGACGATGACGCGATTACACAGACTCTGCACCTCCGAGAGGATGTGCGTAGTCAAAAGGATGGTCTTCTCGTGGCGCAGACTAAGGATGAGCTCTCTGACCTCGCGCGCCTGCGTGGGGTCAAGACCGCTCGTCGGCTCATCAAGCAGCAAGACCGCCGGGTCGTGGATGAGCGCCGCCGCCAGCCCCACGCGCTGCTTGAAACCTTTTGAGAGTTCTTTTAATTCCTTGCCCAACACGCTCTCAAGTCCACAGGACTTGGCGACCTCGGCGATACGCTGGCGACGCGAAACAGCGTCGCCTAAGCGCCGCGCTTGCCAATGGAAGACCAAGTACTCACTGACCTCCATCGCCTCGTACAAAGGATTGTTCTCCGGCAGATAACCCACCTGCCGCCTGATCTGCAAAGCATCGGTCGCCATGTCTTTGCCCAGGATACTGACTGTTCCCGAACTCGGCGGCAGATAGCCCGCCAACATGCGGATCGTGGTGGTCTTACCCGCGCCATTGGGTCCAAGGAAACCGACGATCTCACCCTTGCCGATAGTGAAACCGACCCCTCTGACCGCGGAAAAGCTACCGTAGCTTTTATGTAGGTTTATTGTTTCGATCATTTTACTCTGACCTTGATTATTTATAAATTACATACATGAATGTCAAGGCATCTCTGATTTTCGCCGCATTGACGATGGTCTCCCCTGCCTTCGCGGCCAAGGCGCCCAACTGGAAACAGGTCTCGCGCGAAGCCACCGCTCTCCTGACTGATTTCATCCTCCTCGACACGTCCAACCCCCCAGGCAACGAGTCGCTGATGGCGCGACGCATCGCGCAAGCGCTCGACAAAGAATCCATCCCCTACGAGATCTTCGAATCATCCCCGGGCCGCGCCAATCTCGTAGCGCGGTTGCGCGGCACGGGCAAGGCCCGTCCCCTGCTTTTAGTCGCGCATACCGATACCGTGGGCGCCACTGAAGAGTCTTGGAGTACCGACCCATTTAAAGCCACCACTGGCAACGGCTATCTGACCGGCCGCGGCGCCATCGACGATAAAGGACTCCTGACCACCCAACTGATGGTATTCATCTCACTTAAACGTTTGCAGGTCCCCCTTGCCCGTGACGTCATCTTCTTAGCAGCGGCGGATGAAGAATCCGGCGGCGCTAACGGCATGCGCTGGCTGATCGCCAACCACTGGAACATGATCGATGCCGAATACGCCTTCAACGAAGGCGGCTACGCGGTCTTAGACGATGAGTCCGTGACTCAAGTCGGCATCCAATGTTCCGAGAAGGCGTATCACGATATCCTGCTCTCCGTCGTCTCCAAGAGCGGCCATTCCGCAGTGCCTAACTCCAATAACCCGATCGCGATCTTAGCGCAGACGGTCTCTAAGATCGCTTTCCGGACCTATCCTATAGAACTCGACGCGGTGACACAGCAGTATTTCAAGGCCATCGGCGCGCGGCCCGGCGATTTCCCTATCGGCGCCAAAGAGTACGCTATGGCAAGGAACACCATCGTACCCACCATGATCGAAGCCGGCAGCCGCAACAACGTCACGCCGTCGCGCGCCACGGTCAATTTAAACGCGCGTTTGTTACCCGGCAGCGACATCAACGCATTCATGGAAAGTCTGCGCCGCGTCATTAACGACCCCAGAGTCACGACGGAACTCGACATATCCCAAGACATGCCCAAGTCGATCGCCTCTCCGATGGATTCCCTGGCGTACAAGACATTGAGCGCAGCGGCTGAAAAGGTCTTCCCCGATTCTTTGGTCGTCCCCTATCTATCACCCGGCGCCACTGACTCCATCTATCTGCGCGCCAAAGGCGTCAAGGCCTACGGCATCGGCCTGCCACTGACGAGAGAAGACACTAAAAGGATCCATGGCGCCGACGAGAGAGTCCCTTTGCGAGGACTCGAGATGACCACACAATTCCTATGGGAGGCGGTGCTTGCCTTAGCCGGCCAACCGGGCAAATGAGATACGCCGTCGCGCAATTCAACCCGATCGTCGGCGATGTCGAAGGCAATGCGCAGAAGATGGCCCACTTCGCCCAACGGGCGCAGGCCGCGGACGCTGACCTCGTCATCTTCCCGGAACTCTGCATCTTAGGCTACCCCCCAAAAGACTTACTGCTCGACACAACGCTGCTTAAGCGTCAAGACCGAGCCCTTGGCATATTAGCCCGTCACAGTAATGGTATTGCGCTAGTAGCTGGCATCGCGGTCAAGAACCCGGGCCCGGGCAAACCGCTCTTCAACGCGGCCGCGCTCATCAGCAACGGACGCGTCAAAATACTGCACCGCAAGAATCTGCTCCCCTACTATGATGTTTTCGATGAAGCGCGTTATTTCGCGGCGGGTAGCGGGCTCGGCGCATTCACCTTCAAGGGCATCAGGATCACGGTCAGCATCTGCGAAGATATTTGGAACGATAAGAACTATTGGGAATCCCGCCAATACGCTCACGACCCACTCTGCGGGCTTAAAGCCGGCAAGCCGGACCTACTCATCAACATCGCCGCATCACCCTTCTGGCGCGGCAAACAAGAACAGCGTCACGACATGGTGCGCGCCATCGCCAAGCGCTACCGTGTCCCAGTGGTCTATGCCAATATGGTCGGTGGCAACGACGAGCTCGTCTTCGACGGCGGCAGTTTCGCCATGGATGCACAAGGGCGGCTATTGGCGCAAGCGGCGTCGTTCAAAGAGGATCTTATCGTCGTCAATAGCTGTCATTCCGGAACCCGCCGCAGGCGGGTATCCGGAATCCAGACCTTGGGACTGGATTCCGGCTTTCGCCGGAATGACGGAATAGGCAAAACATCCGATGACGCTCAAACCTACCAGGCACTGACCCTGGGATTGCGTGATTACACCGGCAAATGTGGGTTTAATAAAGTGATCCTCGGCCTCTCCGGCGGCATCGATTCCGCTCTTGTGGCATGCTTGGCTGCCGACGCCCTGGGAGCTAAGAACGTCCTGGCCCTCGCCATGCCCAGCCGCTATTCATCCGGGCACAGCAAGCAAGACGCGCAAGCATTGGCGGCCAACCTGGACATCGACTACAAGGAAATCTCCATCGAACCCATCTTCACCGCCTATCTCAAGCTTTTCCAAGACCTCTTCCCTGGAGTAGCGCCTAATATCGCGGAAGAGAACATCCAGGCGCGCATCCGCGGTTCCATCCTGATGGCCCACTCGAATAAATTCGGCCATCTGCTTCTAGCCACCGGCAATAAATCCGAGATGGCCATGGGTTATTGCACGCTCTATGGCGACATGATGGGAGGCCTTGCCCCTATCTCTGACCTGACGAAGACCCAGGTCTATGCTCTAGCCAAGCTCAAGGATGACGTCATCCCGCAACACACATTCACCAAGGCCCCTTCTGCCGAGCTCAAACCCGACCAGAAGGATCAGGACACGCTGCCGCCCTATGACATCCTCGACCGGGTATTGGAAAGCTATATCGTCGCCGGCAAACCCGCTGATAAGATCGCTAGGAGATTCGGCAAGGATTTAGCCTCCCGCGTATTGCGTAGCGTAGATGCCAACGAATTCAAACGCCGCCAGGCCCCCCCGGGACTGAAGGTCTCCAAAAAAGCCTTCGGCTTCGGCTGGCGCATGCCCATCGCACGCAAACTCGGGCGATGATGCGCGTTATTGCGAAACAACCCACAGCCTGTTATGATTGAATGAGGTTTGATTCATCATGTCACCTGTGAAATTAGAAGTCCAGCGGCTCCTTAAACGCCTACCTGAAAGCTGTTCTCTCGAAGATATCCAGCATCATCTTTATGTCTTACAAAAGATCGGACACGGGGTTGAAGATGTCAAAAAAGGCAGGATCTACTCACACCCGCAAATAAAACAAAAACTAGCCAGATGGCTCAAAAAATAATCTGGGCCCATGAAGCGCTTACCGATCTACAAGCTATCGCTGAATTCATCTCTAAAGATTCCGAATCTTATGCCAGCGCCCTGGTTCAGGAAACACTTCAAGTAAGCGAATCATTGGCCGACTTCCCCCTAAGGGGAAGGGTCGTTCCTGAACTTAAAGATACAGCTATCCGCGAGGTCTTTGTCGAAAATTATCGCCTGATCTATATGGTAAAAGCCTCCACGGTCGCGATTTTGGCGCTCATCCACGACCGCAGAGATCTTCCTGCTCTCTGGAAAAAGCAAAAACGTACATACTGAAAATCTTTAGCTTCGGTCCCGCTCACGCCCTCGACGGCTGCAGTGAACGCTCGATGCCTTCCTCGATCCACTGGCGCATCAGGCTCTGATAAGGCGCACGCCTCTTCTGGGCGATACGCTTTGCCTGGTCGATCTGCCAATTCTCGAGACGGATAGCGACCTGCCGCTTACTCGCCTTCTCTTTGATGCGTCTGACGAGTCCGGGAGAGAAGACGAAAAGATCGCTGACATCCCTGACGCCTACGTGCTGGCGGGCCATGCTCTTACGCTTCTTGATCGTCACTTTCATATCTACATAAGTGTATATCTATATTTGTATATTTTCAAGCGATTTATCAGCGCTCTGGCGTTAAGCTGCGCCGATTATGACGAAAAAGACCATAAAAACACGATCGGGAGCGCTGGCAGGATAGGGGTACCCGGGGATACCGAAATATACGCTCAAAAAAAGACCATGAAAGGCTGGCCTATGTCATTCTGAGGAGCACAGCGACGAAGAATCTCCCTGTCATTCTGAGCGTAGCGAAGAATCAATAAAGATTTCTTGATTGATCCTTCGCTACGCTCAGGATGACAGGCAATGAACTT
>JBBTGF010000405.1:0-4331 GCA_038041525.1 Elusimicrobiota bacterium
TTGTTGCCTTGGGGGACGACGGCGTATAAGCTCAACGTACTCTCCGCGCTCTGTGCCAGCGCCGCAGCCGGGATTTTCGTGTTGTTGCTGGTGCGTTTTTATCGTGTACACACCGCCGTAGCGGCATTAGCGGCCTGTGCGCTTGTCGGCAGCCCGGTCATGCTCGGGCTATCGTTGGTTTCCGAGATGTACACGATGGGAGTGTTCTTTTTGTGCGTCTTACTCTATCTGACACAGTTGGCTTTCAGTAGCGATGGGAGTATCAGTGAGGCCGTCGCCGCGCGGGCTTTATTGACGGCGCTGTTATTGCTGCCTCTGGCCTTGGCGACGCGCATGGATCTGGTCTTAAGCACGGTCTATGCGTTAGTCATGGCGCTGACGGGCCGCCGCTATGCGCTGAGAGTCTGGTTTCTGGGGCTGTCGGGGTTCATGCTGCTAGGGGCCATGATATTCCTTTATCTGCCTATCCGCAGCGCGGCGGGCCCGCTGGTCAACTGGGGGGATCCGAGTACGCTGGGACGTTTGCTCGATATGCTGATGCGCAAAAGTCATGGTTCGACGCTCGATCTGCTCTCGCAGTCGTACGCGCCGGGTTCGATGTTCGTATCCGACATCGGATCCTGGTCGGGTCGCGTTTGGCAGACGTTCGGACCGTTGTTGGTTGTAGTACCCGTGGGCTTGGCGGCACTCTGGTCGAAGCGGTCCTTCTGGCCGGTGGTGACTGCGCTCGCCATCAACGTGCCGTTGTTCCTTTATCTGGCGAACTTGCCTCCTAATCCGCATGCCATGCAGGTCTTGCAGGATCATTTTTTGCCGGGTCTGGTCTTTCTGGCGTTAGCAGTCGCTTGCGGGATCTCCTGGTTCGTTGAAAAGTACCAAGACCGTTTCGCACGCGTATCGGGTCGCACGCTCAAAGCCGGATTTGGCGTGGTTCTCTTGGCGAGTGTCGCCTGGAGAGCGAGTGCGAGCAGTCAGCGGCAGAATTTTAAAGCCTATGATTATGCGGGCAATGTGATGCGCAGCGCGCCGCCGGGCGCTATCGTGGTATTGCATGAAGACGTGCAATTGTTCAGCGCCTGGGAGCGTTATTGGCGGCGGCAAGATAGAAAGGATATCGTTTTGGTCGCTACCGGACTTTCCGGGACCCCGTGGTATAAGAAGGCCTTACGGGAGCGCTGGGGCTATCGGGACTTGGTGTTCACCGAGAAACTCGAGAGCGCACCGGCATGGGAGAGTTTTATCGCCGCTAACCCGGCGCGGCCGGTCTATGCCGGGTTCGAGACCGATACCGCAGGTGCGCATGTGCGGTATCTTCCCAACGGTTTACTGACACGTCTTTGTCGGCTGGCTGATGATAATTGTGCGTCGGTCGATGCTATGCAGTCATGGGAAATTATCGTGCTGCGTGGGCGCCGTCACTATGAGGATGAGAAGTTGTTCTTCAACCAGGACTTGCTCGATGATTATGCACGCGGCGCGCATAATCTCGGGCGCCATCACATGGAGAGGGATCCGCGCTCGGCCGAGCGTGCGTTCCTGAAAGCTTTGAGCTTGCGCCGCCTGTATCCGCAGGCGGATTCATATCGTGCGTTCTTGCATCACAAGGAGGGTCGGTATCAGCAGGCTGCGGCGTTGTGGGTGCGCTCCTGCCGTAAATTCGATGAGTATCTTGCATTGGGGCGGCGTTATAAGACCATGCCCGATGTCCTAGGCCCGATCAAAAGTGAATATGCCTATGCGTTGACCTCGCTCGGCGCGGTCTATGAGATATTGGGGAAGACCCCGGATGAGTCGTTACTCCTGCATCGCAAAGCGGTCGAGCAAGACCCCGGACATGAGCAGGCGCGCTACAATCTCGCTGCGATGCTCTGGCGTCTGCGTAGATATGATGAATCATATACACATTTGAAAGCGGTACTGGCCATCAATCCCGGTCATGCCGATGCGAGGAGATATGCGGCTTTATTGGAAGGACGCCGTTAAATCACTGTTGCCGGTCGCGGCGCTCGCGGTCTATTGGTTTTGGGGCGCTGGCGCCATTGTCAAGAATTCTGTCACCTATGACGAGACCGTGCATATCACGGCGGGTCACGTGGCGTTCAAAGAGCGTAATTTCGAGTTCTTCGGCTGGGACCATCCGCCGTTGACCGAGATGGTCGCGGCCGCTCCGATCAGTTTGGATTTGGCCGGTGGCAGCGCACTCTTGCCGGTGGCACATCCGTCATACGCCAAGGGTATACGCTACCAGTTCTCCGATCTTTTCATCTTTCAGAACCGTCTTGACGCGGGCAGGATGGTCACTGCCGCGCGTTGGGCGGTATTTGCGGTGTTTTCCGTATTGGCTGTATTCTGCGTCTGGAAGGTGGCAGGCATGCTGCACCCGCAGGCGGGGCCTTGGGCATTGTTGTTCTTTATCAGTGAGCCTAACATGTTGGCGCACGCGACTTTGGCGACCACGGATTTTGGCAGCGCCGCGCTATGTCTGGCCGGATTCTTGACAGTCTTGAGTTACGCTAAACGGCCGACTTATATCGCAGCTGTCGGTTTAGGCTTGGCCATGATCGCATTAGTGGCGGCCAAGCATACCAATGTCATCGCGTTGCCTGTCTATGCGGCATTGTTCTATCTATTGCGTAAGGACCCCGGTCTTAAAGAACTGCGCCCGGGACATCTTGGCGCGGGCGTTGCTGCTGGCACAGCGTTGCTCTGCGTTGTGTATCTGGGGACAGACCCGTCCATCTTGTTCAAAGGGATCTGGTCGACGTTCAATCGGGCCAATGCCGGCCGTTCATCTTATCTGATGGGCAGTTACAGTGATTCCGGTTGGCTATATTATCTTCCTGTCAGCATCGCCATCAAGACCCCTTTGCATCTCTTGTTGTTCATGTTCCTAGGGTGTTGTTTGCTGGCATTGGACGCGTGGCGTTCGCGTCAGCGGGTTTGGATATTCGCATTGCTGGCCCTGCCATTCTTCCATATCACTGTGGCATGTTTTTCAAAAGTCCAGATCGGTCTACGTTATGCGTTGCCCGCTTATCCCTGCTTTGTCCTGATCGCCGGTTATGCCGCCGCCAAGATCAGCGAGCGTCGCGGTACTCTCATTGCCGTTATTTTAGGAGTCTGCATCGCCGGGTCGGTCGGCGTTTGGAAGTGTTCTCCGAGGTTTTTGACCTATTTCAACGAAGCGGTCGGAGGCCCTAGGAATGGACATCACTATCTGGTTGATTCCAATCTAGATTGGGGGCAGGGCTTGGGCGAATTGGCTGGGTATCTTAAAGGTAAAGGCGTGCACTCGGTTTATTTGAGTTATTTTGGCGTGGCTGACCCGCATTATCATGGTTTGGCTTATATCCCGATAGGCATGGTCAATAGCGGATGCTTAAGACCGGGTGACCCGCAGACGAGCCCTTTGGATGAGAAGCGGGTCTATTTCGCGGTTTCAGCCACTAATCGTAAAGCCGTATATTTCCGTGACCGGGATATCTTCAAATGGCTCGATGATATCGAGCCCGAGACCGTCATCGGCGATTCGATCTTTCTTTATAACCTCACCGGCAAGACCGAAGCGTTACGCAGATTGTCCGGACTGGTGGAACGGGAAGGTTTCGCTGGAGAAACCCGCCGTTTAGCCGGTTTGTAGAGAAAATCTAGGACTTTAGGGTAATTTCCCATAGGTCCCTCGACCCCTTCCAGTTAGGTCTATAGACCCTGGGTCAATCCTCGTAATCCCCGCAAACTATAAGTATCCATGGTCTGCAAGCTCCTAAGCGTTAACTTATCCGTATTGATGTTGTGCGCGTCTGTGCCCTTGCGCGCCGCCACGCAAGACCAGTTGGTTTCTAACCCTGAGAAGGCCGTTAGGATCGAACAAGAATTCTTTGATGGCGCTTCCCTGACGAACGCAGCTCCTATGCCTGTTATTCCTGGTAACGCTATTGCCGGAGCCTTTGGGGAAGCCCGGGGAGGGACCGACCCTACGCCTCCTAGTTTCAATCCTCCTTCCGCTCCTCGCCGCACTAGGCAGCAGCCGTCAAGCGCTAGCCAGTCTCACGGTACGGAATCATATGGCAGCATAGCCCAGAACCAAGGACCTTCACCTTGTGGTTTTGCAGACAAGATGGCAAGGACCCATCCCAAAGATTGCGCTATCAAACAAGCCAGGGAGGAAGGAGTCTGCGATCTCGATTGGTTAAACCATGAGGAATGCAACGACATCCTCGCCGAAAACGAGAACCGCAGAGCCAGGAACGCCGCTTTAAAGAAAGCCTACGACACAGGGGAATGCGATCTAGAGGTCATCACTCAAGACGAATGCAATCAAAAAATCAAAG
>JBBTGF010000406.1:0-2350 GCA_038041525.1 Elusimicrobiota bacterium
CATAGACACCCAGATTCGGTGAAATGGCGAAGTCCGACAGGAGCATCTGCTGCTTTGTCTACGCGTTGGTAAAAAAGATCGAAAAGGTTCGTCTCTCTATTATCGAGAAATCTTCTGATTGAGTAAGCGGCGATATCGGCGATCTGAATCATGCATGTCAGTTCGCTGTCGACAAAAAGAGGGGTCTCAATAATGCGATCGATCTTTCGGAATAATGTTCCCCTTTTGTGGAATTTTCTCATTAGCGATGTTACTTTGGATGCCATTGTTACGTTATTGTCTTCAATAAGGATTCCAATGCAGTCATTGGCTTCAGCGTCTCTGTTGTGGTTTTGCAGAAACTTAGATCGATTACTTAGAAACGCTTGGAATCTGTTGACGATATTTTCGAAGGCAAACTCGAATAAAGTAGTTTGTCTGGGAACTTTATTAAACCATGCCTTATCAATGGCGCCTCCAAAAAGCCGTAAATCTTGCCATGAGGATATTTTGTCAGCAATTTTCCTGACAGCCGCGATTCTCTCGTCATGAGTAAGATGAACATAGGCAGATGTTCTCTTCCTTTCAGTGACTGAACTATTTAGACGCGATTTGTCACCAGCTGCGGCTAGCGCAGATTCACGAGCGATTCTTATCTTATTGACTTCGGCTCGCCTATCATCTACGGACAGCGCTGAAAAGTTGGTAATCTTTTGCTCGTGAGAGTATCGGCGCATCATCCATCCGGTATGGATTTCGGTAGCTTCAAGGCCGTAGTTCTTTTTTATGGCAAGGATCGCTGAATCGAGCGCTTTCCATTGATTCGCTGGCAATGCGATTCCGGCAAGAACAAAATGTTGATTATTAGGATCATCGGGCGAGCCTGACTCGTCTAGGTAACAAAGGTACATTTATATCTAAGAAAAAATCAATGCGCCTAAGGCAGCACCCAAAGGTTCTGCACGAGTCGCAAGCGCGTCTCGTCTTAGGCGCAGTATTATTATAACAGACCAATTGGTATTTTTGGATATGACGGATAAAACATCTTGAATGAGTTTATTTTATGAGATTGCTTCATCCCTTATCAGTAAGCTAGCAGGGTCCTTACAATGACATTATGAATATTTTCTCTTCCATAGCTGTTCCAGGCGGGCGCGGATCTTGGCTTCGTGGCCTAGATCGGTGGGTTGATAAAAGATCTTATGTTTGGGCATGTATTCTTGTTCCACGAAGTGACTCGGATGGTCATGAGCGTATTTATAACCCTTGCCATGGCCTAAGACCGCATCTTGGCTGGCGTCCTTGAGGTGGTCCGGTACATGGCGCGCTGGCCCATCGGCGATTTCTTTGCGCGCCGCGTTTAAAGCCATGTAACTCGCGTTGGATTTTGGTGCGCAGGCCACGAACACCGCGGCTTGCGCCAAGGTGATGGCGCATTCGGGCATGCCCAAGACTTCGGTCGCATGGAAAGCGCTTTGCGCTACGACTAAGGCTAAAGGATCGGCGTTACCCACGTCTTCGCTGGCGAGGATCAGGATACGCCGCGCTACGAAGCGGGGGTCTTCCCCCCCTTCGAGCATCTTGGTCATCCAGTAGATAGCGGCATCGGGGTCCGAGCCGCGCATGGATTTGATGAACGCCGAGGCCATGTCATAGTGTGAGTCTGCTTTCTTATCGTAAGCTACTTGGCGGCTGCCCAAAAGGCGTTTGAGATCGGTTGCGTCGAAAGACCCTTCGGTCTTGTGCGCTTGCAGGGCTAGGAATTCCAAAGCGTTGATCAGTTTGCGCGCGTCGCCATTGCAGAACCTGCATAGCGAGATTTTGGCTTCCTGCGTGAGGCGCAGGATCTTGTCTTCGCCGGCGAGTTCGAGGAGCGCTTTTTCCAGCAGGCTTGCCAGCGCTTCCGGTTCAAGGCTCTTGAACTCGAAGACCAGCGCGCGCGACAGCACGGCTTTATGGATATAGAAGAATGGGTTTTCCGTGGTCATGCCGATCATGGCGATGACGCCGGATTCCATGTAAGGCAAGAGGATGTCTTGTTGGGTGCGGTTCAAGTGGTGGATCTCATCGAGTACGAGCAAAGTGGGCTTCCCCGTATTGGATCGCGACACGCCTGCTTGGGTGATGACCTCGCGTATCTTGGGGATGCCGTGTTCCACGCAGCTTAATTCCACGGTCTTGAGCTGCTGCGAGCCGCCGATGAGCCGGGCCAACGCGGTCTTGCCGCATCCTGGCGGACCAAAGAAGATCGCGTTTAAAGGTTCAGGATGTTCAAAGACCTTGCGTAAAGGGCCATCAGGGCCGACTAGATGTTCCTGTCCCGCGAACCCGGAGAGGTCCTTGGGCGCGATGCGCAAAGCCAAGGGAGCCC
>JBBTGF010000407.1:0-7342 GCA_038041525.1 Elusimicrobiota bacterium
CTTACTCTCTGTGAGTTGTTTCACGACCTGTTCCGGCGTGAGGCTTTCCATGCGCTGGTGCGATAAGGTGTGCGAACCGATCTCGTGGCCGTTTTGCGCTATCGCGCGCACCTCGGACTCCTGCATCATGGGCAGCAATGTCTCGCTCTCAGGGTCATGCCAAAGATTCTCTTTTCCTAACGTATCCGTGACGATATAGAAGACGCCTTTCATGTCAAGACTGCGCAAGATCGTGAAACCCTCGCTATATTGATTCTTGTAACCATCGTCAAAAGTGATGATGACCGGTTTAACCGCTTGCACGCCGCGCGCCAGATCGGCGAAGGTCACCGCTGTGAAACCATGGTCTTTGAGCCAGCGCATCTGCCAGGTGAACCTCTCGCGACTGACCCATAATGACTCAAGCTTGCTGCCGGAAGGAGGCACGCCGATCTTGTGATACATCAGCACCGGGATACCGGATTTAGCCGGGCGCCACCAATTCCAACGTAGCGAGGCCGCGACCCCCGCCATAAACAGCACGATAAGCGATCCTGATGCTAAAGGCGTCATGATCTCACCACCTTGTCTTGCAACAGTTCTTCATAAATCTGGCGGTACTTACGATAGACCGATGACCAATCGAAAGCCTCCGCCGTCTTGCGGTTACGAGCCCCGATCGCCGCCGCCGCCTGATGATTATCGGAAATCCAAGTCAACTTGTGCGCGATACCCCCGATATCTGCGGCGTGCACGACCTGGCGCTGCCTGTCAACGACATCGAGTATCTCGGAGGCTCCCGTGGTCACCGACACCAATACGGGCAGGCCGCTAGCCATGGCTTCCAGCACCACCATGGCGAACTCATCGACCCAAGCTGGGTACGCGAAAAGATCGCAAGCGGGAAGTATCTCACCAAGATCGGTCTGCATCCCAAGCATCCTGACGCGAGACCTTGGCAGGACTGCCGCCGCTGCCGCCTCATTACTGTCTCCGACGACGAGCAATCTCCAATCCACAGACTGCGTCTGACGCTTGAGCGCCTCGACTAAACCGCTGAAATTCCGCTTTGCGAAATCGCCGCCCGCGGCGAAGACGACCCAGAACGCCTCTTGCGGCAGCTCCAGTTTCTTCGACAAATAGCCTCTGGATTCGATGCGCTTACCCGGATGGAAACGCCGCGTGTCCACACCCGGATAGATCACTTTGACGTTCTCTGCGGGAAAAGCGGGATCGGCCTTCGCTAGTTCAGTGGCGACGAGCCTGGAAACCGCGACGATGCGCGGGGCCGGACGACGACGCAGTGCGCGGGATTTAAGACCCGCACCGCTGCCTGCAGCGCGGGTAGGGATGTAATCAGGATACGCCCAGTCGATGTTGCCTAGCGTAAAGACATCCTGCTCATACGCATCACCAAAACCATGGACGATGACGGGGCCCAGAACGGAACCTGCGCTGCGGCGCAGCGCCGCAGCGTGCTTAGCGGCGCTATAAGCGAAACTCCAACTCCTCAAGCGCCCGCAGAACTTAGGCAACTGGAAAAGTTTCTCGATACGCACGCCGATATCCGCGCCGTCGATAGCGCAGCGCCGCGTCAACACGTCGACGCTATGGCCTTCCTGGCGCGCGCTCCTGCAGAGTTCCCAGCAGATACGGCCATGACCATTAGTCAGCGTCAGATGTCGGCAGATATAGACGAGCTTCATGCACCCGCCGCCACAGTGGGCCCCTTCATCAGGGATGCATAGCAACGCACGGTGGCTTGCAAAGTCTTCTCTGCGGTGAAAAGCTTCGAGCGTTCGTGACAGCGGCGCGCGAGATCCTGATACAACCCGGGCTCTGTGATGACCCGCGCCAGCGCATCGGCCATGGCCTGCGTATCTTTGACAGGCACGAGCAAGCCGGCATCGGCAAGCACTTCCTCGTTACCTTCGACACGACTGGCGACACAGGGCAATCCGCAAGCCATCGCCGCGATCAAGACGTTGGATGTACCCTCTTTGAACGTAGGCAGCACAAAGACGTCGAGCTGCTTTATCGCATCCTGCAGAGGCCCCTGCCACCAACCACGCAACACGACGGTCTCGCCAAGCCCCTGCGACGCGATCAAGCTCTGCAGCGCCTTATAATCCGGGCCGTCACCAAAGATATGGCAACGCAAGCCTTTGAACTTCTCGCGCAGCGACACGCATGCTCGCACCAATGTCGCGACGTCTTTCTGAGTGCGGTCCAACGCGCAGATGGTACCGATGACGGGGTCTCGCAAAGGTGCGCTGCGCACGGGCCCCTCGACGTCACACGCGTCAGCCGGACAGATAGTGATACCCGCCGGGATGACCACGATCCTGCCGCCCGCGACGCCGCGCTCCAACAAACGTTTCTTCCCTTCAGTGGAGACCGAGATGATGAGGTCTGCCGCGGCATACTTTGCAGCCGACAACACTCCGAGCGCATCAGTCACCGTGCGATGGAACACACTGTACGTCTGCTTGCCAATGAAATGCCTCGCCAGATAGATGATGCCTGCTGCATGCGCACTGTGCGCGTGTACGATGGTCGGATTAAACGCCGCCACGGCCCTGATGAGCCCCAATGCGGCGACCGGATCGAATTCCCCTATCCGTGGGCGCAGGCGCGACACCCCGGTGAATCCTTGCATCCGGCGCCGCCGCATCTCCATGTGCAGTCCCACGTCAGCCGTACCCACGACCGCGCTAGCTATCCCTTGGCGCAACAATCCCATATGCAAAGTCAATAATTGATTCTCGGCGCCTCTGAAGGTTTTCTCAAAATCACAATGCAAGACTCGCAGAGAGCCCATTTAAGCTGACCTCGCGGGATCGCGCCCGCGCGCTTTCGCGGCAAGCAACTGTGCATAAAGTCGATGATGCTGCGCCACTGCTGACTCCGTAGTGAATTCCCTGCTGAAGCGCTTCGCCGCCTCCTGTCCGAAGCGTTCCCTGGCCTGCGCATCCTCCAACAACCTGCCGATAGCGTAGGCCATCTCCTCGCAAGACCCCGGATGCACCAGGTGTCCGGTCTTGCCCTCGACCACCAGTTCAGGAAGCATGCCTACAGAGGTAGCTACCAAGGGTTTGCCCAAACGCATCCATTCTAACGCCGCCCGCGAGACCGCCTCCGACCCCCGGGAAGCGATGACCGCCACATCGGCTAAGGACATCTGCGCAAGCAAGGGTATTGGTTCAAGAAAACCTAACCATTGCAAACGTCGTCCCAGATTCAGCTTTTTGGCGAAATTAAGTAACGCCGTCGCCTGGATATTCTTCTCCTCGCCGATCATGTAAAAATCAGCCTGTTCGTGCCTGGGTGAGACCAAGGCAGCAGCACGGATGAAATCCTCATGGCCTTTGACCGGGTCAAGACGGCCCAAAATGACGATACGCAATCGTCCGTGCTTGATCGCCTCGCCTTCATGAATGCTTGACTCCGGATATTCGAAGCAAGGTCTGATGACATGCGCTCTTTCGATAGGGTATTTAAAGGCAGCCAGATAGCGTTGCCGCAAGATCTCGGAAGGGAATATCAATGATTCGCTCTTGGCGCGCGCGGACAAAAAAGTCGATTGCCGCTTCGGCAACCGCGCGTCGGCGCGGGTACGCAGCAGGTGGCAAGGGCTGCGCCTTGACAATAAAGCTGCCAGTGTCTGCATGCTGCCTGAATGCGCATGCATGATATCGAAGCTTTCCCGCTTGGCCCAGCGCGCGATGGCAGGAAACTCGTAGAACCACGGCGCACCGAAACAATACCCGGGGATACCCGCAGTCTCGACATAACGCGCGGCGGCAGAGCCATGCCTGCGCAAGACGTGCACGTCCACGCCATCCTCGCGCAAGCCGCTGGCCAATCCTAAAGCGGAAGCGGTGATACCGCTATCGTAGGGTTCGTCTAGTAATTGCAGGACCTTCATCGAAGACCGATGTAAGGCAATATTATACCGCGAGCTCGGAGGATATCTTGCGCCAAGCTGTTTGACTCGCGCCACCGAGCCCAAGAAAGCTCTCACGAGCCCGGCGCGCATATGTCTCGCGGTCGACGATATCATCGATCCAGGTGCGCAAGGCTACGGACATCTGCGCGGCATCTCTGACCACGGCAACGGCTTTATGCGCGATGAGCGCCTCGCCGGCGTCCTGGAAATGACTGAAATACGGTCCGATCATGACCGCACGGCCGATAGCCGCGGGCTCAAGGAAGTTATGCCCGCCATAAGACGGCAGCAACGTACCGCCGACGAAAACTGCGGATGCCGCAACGTAGAGGTCTTCCAGGCGTCCGAACTCGCCTATCACCGTGCCCGCAAGACCGCGACTCGCCAACTCGCGGCGCAACGCATCCGCCCTCTCGATATGCCTGGGTGCGACCAGCAAACGTAGTCTCGGACATGCTTCACGCAACGCAGCGAACGCGTCGAAAACGACGGATTCCTCTCCCGGGCGCGTCGACGCCGCGACAAAGAGGAAGTCTCCATCCATAACGCCCGCTTGTTGACGCGCCTGGCGCGCGCTCGCGGGTGACGGCTGCGCGGGTACGCTATCCCACTTCATATTACCTGGTTGACTCAAATCAGCGAGAGCGACTCCCGCATCCTTGAACAAACGCGTGCTGGCTGTGTCACAGGTCATCACCGCAGCGAAACTTTTCGCGAGATGATGGAAAAGCCCTGGCATGAGACCGATGAGTTTGCGCGAACCTTCAGCCAACCGGCAATTGACCCAAAAAAGCTTAAGACCCCTCTGCTTACAGCAACGGATGAGGTTCGGCCACATCTCGGTCTCGATGACGACCAACGCGCGCAGGCCGGGCATGGAACGCAGATACCGGCGCATCAACAATGACTGATCGAACGGCGCCAAAGCCACGGAAACGACCAAGCCCTGACGCAGATGATTGGCGCTCGCCCATACGACAGCCGGGTCTGTCATACAGGTCAAGTGAACCGGCAGGTCGCGGGGGTCCGTTTTGATGAGCGTTAAGAACTTGGTAAGCGCTTTGACTTCACCGAGACTGGCCGCATGCACCCAGATACGCGCGTGCCTCGCCGCCCCCCCGAGCGCCAAACGCTCTTTGAGATTACGCCAGCGCGATGTCTGGAAGAAGAAGCGCCGCCCCCGGTCACTAGCGAGCCCTGCGATAAGCATGCACGCCAACGCAGGGAAAAAACATAGGTCGTAAAACAGGAAGAGCAATGTCGTCATCGCGGTATCTCAAGGCCTGTGAGCGTATCGACTTCGAGAGTCAGAGCATCGAGAACAGCTTTAAGCTCTAGCGCCTTGACCTCGAGCTCGTCGAATTCGGCCACACGCATAGGCTCGCCATAAGCGATATGTACGGTCCCGAAAGGCAATGGGAACAAGAAACGGTCCCAGCTCTTGAATATCACCTTTCTCGTCAACGACACGGACATAGGCAAGATCGGGATATCCAACCAGCGCGCCAGGAACACGACGCCGGGCTTGACCGTGAGCGCGGGCCCTAATGGCCCATCAGGTGTGAGTCCGATAGCGACACCATCCTTAGAACTACGCAACAACCTCCAGAGGGCCGCGTGCGGACCCCTGCGCGACGAACCGCGCACCGGCCGCATGCCGAAGAGTTGCGCTACCTGGGCGACGATCTCACCGTCCTTGCTTGGAGAGATCAACGGCGCCGGATGATACTTACCATGCGTGTATAAAAGCATGCCCTGACGGTTATGCCAAAAGCAATAGATGAAATTCTGCTTCTCTCGCACGAACCGGTCATGGAAACGACCCCGATGTATGACGAACTTCGAAGTCTTGCCGACAACATGCAGATACAGCCAAAGGAAACGTACGATGAAGCGCGTCAACAGAGTGCGCATCGCAGACCTAGACGGGTTGCAACTGCAACTTCTTCTTTTCTTTTTTAGACAGCCAGGGAACGAGCCAGACACGGCTCAAAGCAGGGACGATCTCGAGTTCACCACCATCCACGCCGCCGCTGACTTTGATACCGAGCTTTTGACATGGATCGAGCTCGGCTTGCACAAAACTCCAGAACTCCCCGGAGCCGGCGACATTGACGAGCGCCCAGGGTCCGGTCTCAAGCGACTCGGCGGCAGCTTCCTTGCCGATAAGGTCATCCACCAGATCGGTGAGCTTGTTCAAATAGACTTCCGCCCAGGCCCAGACGATGTTGCTCGGCTTTGCCGTCAGCTTAGCCTCGAAGCCCCTGTCGCCGATGGTGGCGACAGCACAGGTGATACTGCGGGGTTTAAGCCCGCGCCAGGGTGAAGCGCTCGCGGTATCGAGCAGTAGTTCGATACCATCATCCTCGCGACCGATGCTGGCAAACACGCAACCCGGGTCGATGAGCGCGGCAGGCTTGTAGGATTCCAACTCACTGGCGATCCTTTCCTCATTAAGGTCGAATATCTGTTTCTTGCGTTTCAGATGATAGAAGATCTCGCGGGGTTTGACGCTGATATTAGGCCGCTTGATCTTACGCATGCGTCAGCGCCGGTTGCCGGCCAGACCGGCCCAGTTGAATACCAAGCCTGAAGCGATACCTAAAGTGGAATATGTACCCGAGATCATACCGACCATCAAAGCCAAGGCAAAGGGCCTCAAGGTAAGACCACCCAACAACGCCAATGCCAGGACCGCCAGCATGGTAGCGCCACTGGTGATGACTGTGCGACTTAGCGTATCGTTGAACGATCGGTTGATAGTAGTGCGGAAATCCTCTCTAGGATAGAGCCGCAGACGCTCTCTCATGCGGTCAAAGATGACCACCGTGTCATTGATAGAATAACCTGCGATAGTCAAGAGCGCGGCCACCATCACCAGGTCTATCTCATAATTACACAGCGTCACAAAACCGATAGTGATCCAGACGTCATGCATCAAAGCGATGACCCCGGCCACGCCCCAGATAAGGTTGGAGAACCTGAAACCGACATAGACGATGATGCCTAAAAAAGACAGTCCGAACGCCAACAGCGCTTCGGAACGTAATTTCTCACCGACCACGGCGCCGACAAAGCCCTTGGAAAGGATCTCATGAGCGCCCTCACCGCTGACGGAGGCCAGTGCGGCCATGAAGCGCCCGTCAAAATCATTATGCTCCTGCTCCTGTGAAAAACGCGCCAGATACATCCCCGGCTCGCCAAGATTCTGCACGTTGCTGTCAAGCTCACGCGCCACGAAGGCATTACGCAAGGTGGAGATGTCGACTGTTGCCGGCACTTTGAACTGCATGACGATGCCACCCTTGAAATCGATACCCAGCGGCGGACCACCTTTGATGATGAGCAATGTCATCGTGCCAATGGCCAGAACCAGCGAGAATGCGTAGCAATACCATCTTAAACCGACGAAAT
>JBBTGF010000408.1:0-1386 GCA_038041525.1 Elusimicrobiota bacterium
GGACCGGGTCGAATACGAAACCCTCGTTGGTTCCCATAGTTTATGGGAGTGCGCAGCGTGTTACTTCTTGCCTTTTTTCGCCGCGCCGACGGGTTTGGTGGATAGGATTTTCGGCTTCTTGGGCATCGCAGGCGCAAGCCGTGCCGCTCGTGCCGCAGCTTTTACTTTTTCCGCGCGTTCGGCCTTCACATCTTCACGATGCACTTTGGCCTGGTCGAATTTCTTCAAGAATTTATCGATGCGTCCTTCGGTATCGACGAACTTCTGTTTGCCGGTGAAGAACGGATGGCAGCCCGAGCAAATCTCAAGCTTGAGGTCTTTGCGTGTCGAGCCCGTGGTGAATTTATTGCCGCAAGCGCAGCTCACAGTGACGATATTGTAGTTGGGATGGATGCCTATTTTCATCTTAATGATTTTAACTTATTTTAAGCGCGATTTGCTTATAAGGATTGAGGGGTTTGCCATGTCTATCGCGTATCTCGAAATGCAGGTGGCTGCCGGTGGCCAATCCCGTGTTACCGACGCGTCCGATCATCTTGCCTTCTTTTTGCACATATTCACCAGTGAAGGCGCTGATCGCGGAAAGGTGCCCGTAGCGGGTAGTGGTCTTGTCTTTGTGCTTGATGATCACCATCAGGCCGTAGCCGGCTTTCCAGCCCGCGAAGATCACCCAACCGTTCTTTGACGGATAAACCGGTGTGCCATAAGGTTGCGGCAGGTCTAATCCTTTGTGGAATCTCTGCATCTTGGCTACGGGATGGTCGCGCAAACCGAATCCGGATCCGAAGATGATACGCCCGGCTCGTTTGAGCGGGAGCGCGAAGCCATCTCCTTGCGGGTAGGGGGTCGCTAGCATCAGGGATAATCCGGCGTCGAATCTTGGGGTATTGAGCGCATCGAGACCGATCTTGGCTTGCTTGAGCCCTTGTTTGAAGTAGTCACGGCGGTAGATAACCATCTTTACCGAGTCCATCTCCCAAAGCGTCTTGGGACCTTTGGTATTACGCAGAGGGCGCATTCTTGCCAGATAAGGCCGAGGCGTCATCATCGCAGACCCCGCTACTCTTGGCAGTGGGGCGTTATTTTGGGCGAATGCAGTCGCCACAGGAACGCCCACGGGCGTTCCTTGCCCTAAAATGACTAAACAACCGAGCATCGCGGCCAATCTACGCTTCATATCTGTTTGTTTGCATCCCGGTTATTGGGGAACCGGCTCATGGCTATGGATATTTTAGACCCAGGCGGGGACTTGCTGCATGGGTCTATGGGGTAAAAATACCGCTATTAAAGGCCTATCTAAGGTTAGGACTTTGGACCTAGAAATAAACGAGTTTAATCGCTTATTTTACTTATCTAGGCTCGAAATCTCCGGAAGTCGAATCCAGC
>JBBTGF010000409.1:0-11664 GCA_038041525.1 Elusimicrobiota bacterium
GGTCGAGCGTCCCCCGAAGCTCTGCGAAGGGGGAAAGCGGAATGACAAAAATAAGAGGAGTCTATGCCAAAACTTGGACTTGACATCACTTCGTGGGTTTCGGGCGCCACCGCCGGAAAGGATAAGATATCCGAGGTAGTCAGCGTCGCTGTAAAAAGCGGCGTCAGGGCGCTCGGATTACGTCTGACCGAGACGTCGAAGAAGGACATCAGTCGCCAGCTCTCCGATATGAAGGCACAGAGCCGCTTGCCGCTGGTCATCGAGATCGACCCGGTCCTCGTACCCGTTTCCGCGGCGCTTGCATTCAAACCGCAGACCGTGAGTTTCGCCACTTGCGGGAAGTCCACGCAGATCGGCGGTTCCATCGCGCTCAAACAGATCGAATCCGCACCCGTGGTGGAGGCAGCGCAAGCGGTCAAAAAGACCGATGTGAGCCTGGCTGTGGCGGTCGAACCGCAGGCCGATGTCATCCGTGCTGCGCGCAGGATAGGCGCTGATTGCATCTTCCTCTCCACGCGTGAGCTGGCCCGGGCTAAGGGCGCCAAGCGCAAAGAGGAGATGATCGAAGATTTGAACGTAGCCGCCCGCCTGGTCAAGGAACTCAAACTCGACCTTTATGTGGGTCATGGCGTCGATTATGTCAATATCCATGAATTGGCCCAGATCAGCGAGGCGACCTTCGTATTCGCCGGCAGTTCGATCATGAAGCGCTGCGAGAAGGTCGGTTTGGAAGAAGCGCTCAAAGAATTCAACGACATCCTTACCGGCCGCTTTAATAAAGTCATCTCGAAATACATCGGCTAGCGCTTTATGTGTGGCATCATCGGCTACATCGGCCAACGCGAAGCGGCGCCGCTACTCATCGAAGGTTTGCGGCGTTTGGAATACCGCGGTTATGATTCCGCGGGTATCTGCGTCATTTCCGACGCTGGTAAATTCGGTATCGTGCGCGAAGTCGGCAAGATCGCCAGGTTGTCTGAAAAACTCATCAAGCATCCGGTCAAGGGGACTTCCGGCGTCGGACATACGCGCTGGAGCACACACGGCGCTCCCAATCACGACAATGCTCATCCGCATACCGATTGCACGGGCGGCATCGTGTTGGTGCATAATGGCATCATCGAGAATTATCTCGAGCTCAAAGCGCAACTCCTCGCCAAAGGACACCGTTTCCAATCCGATACCGATACCGAGGTGGTGGCGCATCTTTTTGAGGAGCAGCTCTTCAAGGTCAAGAAGGCGCAGTCAAGCGACGCCGCGATCTTGGCTGTCGCTAGGGCGGTTCTAAGCAAAGTCAAAGGTTCGTACGCGCTCGTCGTGTCGGCCAATGTTTGGGACGGAAAGATCATCGGATTGCGCAAAGAATGTCCTCTGGTGGCCGGCAAGACGCAGGACGAGGTTTTCTTGGCTAGCGATATCCCCGCGCTCTTGCCGTTCACCAAAGAAGTGGTTTTCATCGAAGACGGCGAGGCCGTGATACTCAAACCTGGAGCGCACGCACCGCTCTATAAACTCACGGGCCAGGCAGTTAGACGTGACGCCGTGACCGTCCCCTGGGATAACTTGATGGCTGCTAAAGGCGGTCATAAACATTTCATGCACAAGGAGATCTATGACGGTCCTGCGTCGTTCGAGGATACCTTGCGCGGCCGTATCTATGACGAGAATATCGATGCTTTGTTGCGCGAATTAGGCTTGAACCGCAGCAAGGTCAAGGGGTTGGGTTCGATCAATATCCTTGGGTGCGGAACGGCGTATTACGCCGGTTTGGTCGGGGAGTACATTTTTGAGCATTTTGCGGGGCTGCGCACGCATGTCGAGATCGCCAGTGAATTCCGCTATCGGGAACGTATCACCGGCCCGGGGACGCTGGCTTTGGCGATCTCGCAATCCGGTGAGACCGCTGATACCCTGGCCGCCATGAAGTTGCTTAAGGCTAGGTCGGGGGTGACGACTGCGGGGATCATCAATCAGATCGGTTCGACTATGACGCGCACGACGGGGGGGACCTTGTACACTCGCTGTGGTCCGGAAATAGGCGTGGCGTCAACCAAGGCTTTCGTGGCTCAATTAGCGACATTGTATCTTAGCGCTTTCGCCTTCGGACGCGTCAGGGGCGTGCTTAGCGCCGTAGAGTATAAGAGCCTTTGCGATGGATTGGTGCATCTTTCTTCATCTATGCGCATGGCGTTGCAGCGTTTCGAGCCGCTTGCCAAGGATCTGGCAGCACGCTTCCAGAATGCCAAGGGTTTCCTTTATCTTGGCCGTCACGTGATGTATCCGGTCGCTCTCGAGGGCGCTTTGAAATTGAAGGAGATCTCCTATATCCATGCCGAAGGTTATGCTTCCGGTGAGATGAAGCATGGTCCCATCGCATTGATCGATGAGCAGATGCCGGTGTTCGCTTTTGTGCCGAAGTCGTCATCGGTCTATGCCAAGACCGCCAGTAACCTCGAGGAAGCCCGGGCCAGGGGGGCTAAGATCATCGCCGTCGCCAGCGAAGGGGATAAGGGGATATACAAGGTCGCCGACCATGTCTTTGAGTCGCCGAAGTCGATGACCGAATGGTTCGACCCGGTCATTGGCGTCATCGCCGCGCAGCTTTTCGCCTACCATGTCGCCAATCTCAAAGGTCTTGATGTCGATCAGCCGAGGAACCTGGCTAAAAGCGTGACCGTGGAGTGACGAAGATCATCGGCACGGGCGTCGATATCGTCGAGATCCGGCGCATCAGGGAGATGGCTAAGAAGAACCCCCGTTTTTTAAAACGCGTGTTCAGCGCTGAAGAGGTCGCATATGCTTATAAGGGGCTCAAGTGGGCGGAGCGCTTGGCCGTGCGTTTTGCCGCCAAAGAAGCCGTCTGGAAAGCTTTGGGTCATGACGACGTCGCATTGAGTTCGATCGCGGTCACGCGCATGGCCAGTGGTAAGCCGACGATCGACTTGAGCCGCTTGAAAGTCCCTAAGAATTGGGTCGCGGAGGTCGCTTTGTCGCATTGTGATGAATATGCCATCGCGCATTGCATCATCTATGAACGCTGAAGCCGTGAAGATCACCCCTTCCATGGTGCGCTCTCTATTGTCTCGGCGGCGCAAAGATACCACGAAGCGTGATTATGGGCATCTATTGATCGTGGGGGGCTCTGGGCATATGCTGGGAGCCGTGCTGCTGGCTGCTCGCGGCGCTTCGCGTTCGGGTTGCGGATTAGTGAGTGTCGCTTGTGCCGCGAGCGTGCGCGCTTTCGTCTATGCGCACATGGCCGAGGCCCTGACGTTGGGCCTGCGCGAGACCGCCGAAGGCGATATCGATGCCGGAAATGCGCCGGACCTGGTGGCTTACATGAAGGATAGGAAGGTGACCGCGCTCGTCCTTGGTCCTGGCTTGGGTCGAGGCGTCGAGACCTTGCGTTTCGCCCGGGACCTGATGCGCAAGACCTGCGTGCCTTGCGTCATCGATGCTGACGCCATCGAGGAAGCGGTCGTGACTGCGGGTATGGGTTTTAAGGCCGTGACTCCACATAAAGGAGAGTTCGCTAGATTGACCGGTCTTGCCATGCGGCAGATGTCAGGGACCGGATATGGCGTGTGCGCTGATTATGCCAAGCGCCATCTTGCTACTGTGTTGTTGCTTAAAGGTCATGAGAGCAAAGTTTTCTATGGTGACCGTGTCTGGATGAACCCCACGGGTAACCCCGGCATGGCCAAGGGCGGCAGTGGCGACGTGCTTTCCGGTATCATGGGGTCATTGTTGGCGCAACGCTTTGTCACCGTGACGGACAATGACGGGCTGTTGCCTTGTGTGCTTGCCGCGACATATCTGCATGGCCTTGCCGGAGATGTCGCCGCTAAATCTATGGGGCAATACAGCATGACTCCCGGGGATATCATCCGTTTCCTGCCCCAAGCTATCCGCCGTATCACCAAGGGTTGACGGTATGGAGAAACTCTCCGGTATCGGCGAATACCGCGCGTTAAGGGAGTATATCCTGCCGGTCTTTGGTAAACGCGCCAATCTTGGCGATGATTGCGGCTGGTTCGACTTAGGCCACGGCAAAGTCATGTTGGCTAGCACCGACGCCGTCGTGGAAGGCACACATTACCGCAAGCAGTGGTACAGCCCCCAGGAATTGGCGCTCAAGGCGTTGCGTAGCGCCATAAGCGATATCTCCGCCATGGGCAACCATGAATCTATCCAATGTCTTTTTTGCATGGGTCTTGATGCCCGCACAGACGTGGCGTTCTGTCATGCGGTGGCGGACCAATTGCAACACGAATGCCGCCGTCTAGGGGCGGGAGTCCTGGGTGGCGACTTAGTCGAAGTGCAAGGCAAAGAATTCATCAGCGTCACGGTCCTGGCGGTCGCGGATAGGAATTCTCTGATGTTGCGTTCGATGGCTAAACCGGGCGAGACGGTGTGGCTGACGGGTCATGTCGGTTTGGCGCGCGCGGGTTTGGAAGTCCTTGAACATGGCCATGCCGCGGCGCGTTATCAGAAACTCGCGCTCAAACAGAAAGTCCCAGGTGTATTACTTAAAGAGGGTTCCCGGCTCTCCAGCCGGGGCATCTCGCGTTGCGCCATGGACCTTTCCGATACCCTGGCACGCAGCCTGCGTTGGATAGCGTCCTTAAGCAACGTCGATATCGAGGTCAATCTGCGGCAATTCCCCGTGGCCCCATTGCTTGATTCCTGGAGGCGCTTGACGCATAGAGACCTGCAAGATTATCTGCTCTATGGCGCGGAAGATTACCAGTTGGTCTTCACCTCGCGCGCTTCCCGTCAGGTGGTCCTGCGTTATCTTCCCGACGCTTATCCCATCGGTGAGGTGCAGAAGGGCCGGGGCGTGGTACGTGTCACGGATCTGGCAGGACGCGCGTTTGCAATCAAAGATGGCAAGGATGGGTATGAAGCCTTCTCGACTTAAGATCGTCACGACCAAGAATGCGGTTGAAACGGCGCGATTTGCCGCTTGTTTGTTTAAGGAGGCTAGGTTGCGCGGGGTCCGCACGTTCTTTTTGACCGGTGAGTTGGGCGCCGGCAAGACGGTGTTCGTCAAAGGGCTTGGCCGCGCGCTTGGACTCACCAGGCCTGTGACTAGCCCGACGTTCGTGCTCGTCAGTGAGACCCCCGGTCGTCATGGTACCTTGATACATGCGGATCTGTATAGGCTGGCGGCTGGCAGCGATTTTGGCGTGCTTGGGCTTGAAGAGTATCTTGAAGACCCGGACAACATCCTCGCCATCGAATGGGCGGAAAAATTGCCTAAGAGTCCGGTTTGGAATGCAGGGGTCTGCAGGGTCTCCGTCGAGGGCGCGGGTACTCGGCGGCGTTTGAGGGTCGTATGGTCGTAGCGGGTACTCGCATGCGACGTATCAAGCGTGCGGTCGCGTTGGAGACCTGCGGGTCGGCGTTGAGTTTTTCTATCCTTAATGATGGAAAAAGATCGGATTTTTTCAAGCTTGACGATGGTTTTCGTCATGAGCGGATGTTTTGGAAGGAGTTTCCAAAGTATCTGACGCGTTCTTCGCTTGAATTACGCGAGATCGACGCCGTCGCTACGACCAGGGGTCCTGGGCGCTTTACCGGGGTGCGCATGGGTATCGCTATTGCGCGCGCTTGGGCCGAAGTCGCCCATGTCAATATCTTCTCAACCAGTACGCAAGAGCTCATGGCATGGGCCCATGGCAGGGGTGCGGGGCATCAGGAAGGGGCGCTCGCCTGCATCGTCGCCTTCAGCGGGGCTATCACTTGTTCCGTCTACGGGAGGCTTACGGATACAGGGCCGGCATCCGTGCGTATGCCCGAGACCGCTTATGCAACGCTTGAAGAGTGCCTTGCCGCGGTACGCCGTCATGCGGGTCCTGGCCCCGCGCGTTTGTTGTGTTACGCCCAGTCCGACTTAGCGGCGCGTGTCGACGAGACGGCGAGCCGTCTGGGTTTCGGCGGCGTGGCTCATGTGATACCCAGGGCGTGCGATCTGCTCATGATGATGTCGGCGGCCGGCAAGGGATGGGGCTATTGGCATGACGCTGGGCATCCACCCGAACCGTTGTATCTTAAGAGGACCTGGGATCATAAGTGAGAGTCCGCGTAGCCGCTGCCGGCGACGAACAAGTCATCGCCGCTATCGCTTGCCAAGCCGCCACGGTCAGCCGTGTCTTATGGGAGCCTGGACGCGCCGCTAAAGAGATCGCTGCCGCACAAAGCTTGGTATTGGTGGCGCAGACGGATGTCGTCATCGGTTTTTTGGCCGCCCGCAGAGTGGCTGAAGATGAGTGGGAGCTCGACATGATCGCCGTCGACGCGTCGCTGTGGCGCGGTGGAGTTGGTTCATCGCTGTTACGTGAGTTTTTTGCGCGTGTCAGCAGGCCATGCAAGATCTATCTAGAGGTCGCTGAAAGCAACCTGGTCGCCCAAGAGTTCTATAAAAAGTCTGGTGCAAAACCGGTCTTTATCCGTAAAGATTACTATAGAACTGACGAGTCGGGGTCACAGGAGGCGGCATGCGTTCTACTTTTCCAGCTCTCTTGACGCTGTTGTTAGCGACGGCTTCATGGGCGCAAGAAAGTGAACTGTTCCCGAAGACCTCCTATCTGCATTATCTGCAATACCTGATCTTTGAGAAGGAAGGAAAGCTCGACCGGGCCTTGCCTGAACTTATCATGGCGTATGAGGCTAACCCCGATGGCCAAGAGTTGCTATCCGAGATCGTCATTCTTTCTTTGCATCTAGGCAAGGTCGAATTCGCCGCGCATTATGCCGAGCGGGCCTATGCCGGCAATCCCAGGGATCCCAAAGTCAAGCTTTTGCGCGCGCAAGTCCAGCATGCGCAGGGATATTCGCACGAGGCTATCAAAGAATTGCAGGCCGCCAAGACTTTGGACCCCGCTGATTCGCAGGTCATCTTGGAGCTTGCGGCCATCTACGCCGACTTGGAGATGAAGCAGGAGGCGCTGCATTATCTCGACCTTTATCTGGGGCTCGAACCCGCGACCCCGGAACTCTTGAAGATCAAAGCCGAGTATCAGATGCGCGAACGGGATTCCGGCGCGGTGGAGACCTACCTGCAGGCGTTGGCGCTCGATCCCGAAGATAGTGAGGCGTTGGATGGCCTGGCGCGCGCATACCGGGTGTTCTCCTCGTCGTCGAATATGCGTGAGATGCTTATGGACATGGCGCGCAAGAACTCCGCGAGTATACCGATCAGGGCCAGGCTTTGTCCGATGATGGCTACTACCGAGACCCGGTTCTCGTGCTGGAGGGAGCTCTTGGAGTCAGACCCCGCCAATCCCGAGGCGTTCGTCAAGATCCTCGATCATTTCGAAAGTAAGGAGCAATGGCAGGAGGCGCTAGAATTCTTACAGGACAATGAGGGACACTTCGGCGCCAGCCCGATCTTCGGGCTCAAAGAGAGTTTTTATCTGCTGCAGTTAGGAGAGCTTGAAGAGGCCGTGGCGATATTGGAGCAGACTTCCAGGACGCATCCGGACAATGACGAAGCCGCATATTTCCTAGCCCTTGGATACCAGGATCTTGGCAGGCTCTCCGACGCGCAGATGATCTTAGAGAGGCTCTACCGCAAGCGCCAAGATTGGAAGGAGATGGCTTACAATTACGCGTTGTTGCTCGGCGAGAATGCCCAAGGCGTGGCGATGGAGAAGGTCCTAGCCGACCTGGTCCGGCGTTGGCCCGATGATATGACGTTGGTCAATGCGTTGGGTTTTACCTGGGCGGATAGCGGTAAGAATTTGCAGCAGGCTAGGGTCATGATCGAGAAGGCGGTAGCCGAAGAGCCGGAGAATTATTATTTCCAAGACAGCCTTGGCTGGGTACTTTTCAAGATGGGCGATGGCGAGCAGAGCGCCAAGGTGATCCGGGAGGCGTCAGTGAAGAGCCAAGACCCGGAGATCATGTTGCATCTAGCGCGGGTGATGGGCAGCCAGGGTAGATTCTCTGAAGCTTGGGAATCCTATTATCAGGCGTTTTTTGATTTAGGCCGCAGGAAGCGCATCACCCCTAGGCTCAATAAGGAGATGGAATCGGTGCAACGCCAGCTTTCGGGAAAACATGAACCCGATCCGCGCGATATCCTCGGTAAAGTGGCTCCGCAAGGCGATGTCGCCGGGACCTTCCGCTGTGAATGGGGCGTCATGGGTAAGCAGCCGTTCCGTACCAAGATCGGCATCGAGCGCCGCGACCAGGGCGAAGGTGCCAGGATCAGCTTCTGGCCTCCGGGCAGCTTCATGCCTATGGACGTCGACGAACTCGCGGGAAATTTCCCTAAGAGTAATGCCGGACTTTTCAAAGGCATGGCTGACGCCATGGATCAGTTCTTCTATTCGCGGCAATGGGCGCAGACGCCGAAGCGTGACGCGAAGGACTGGAAGATCGACAGGGATCTAAGCGTCAGATTCAGCGGTAAGGGGTTCAAATTGAAGTTCTATGGTTTTTATTCGAGCCAATCACAGGCTAAAATAAGAGGGGTACTTCCGCGCTATATCGGCGTCGAGGCCGATTACCTGAAAGGGACGTGCGAAGCCCTCGGATATGAACAAAGATAGCGATACCGCCGCCGCAGCAGCCTCACCTATGCTTGAATCATCGCTGCAAGTCCCTGCTAAGACCTTGCAGCCCGGATTCTGGGCTGATTGGAAGGCCCAGGGTCAGCCGTTGGGATTCTTGCGTCAGCCGGGTAACCGACAGGTCGCGGCGTTGACGGGTTTTGCCAAGTCTTTGGGTAAAGTGAGGGATTATTGCCTCATCGGTATCGGTGGCAGCGCTCTGCCCTGCCGTTCCGTGCATGATTTCTTTGCTCCACGCGCAAGGGCCCCGCGTTTGAGTGTCATCGATACTATCGACCCTGACGCGCTGCAAGCGGCGCTTGAACCTGTGTTGGCTCACCCGCAGGAGACGCTTTTCCATGTGGTTTCCAAGAGCGGCAAGACGTTGGAAGTCGAACTGGTGCGCCAGTTAGTCGAGACGCGTCTGCAGACGGCGTTGCCCGATTCCTGGAAAGACAGGATCGTGGTGACGACCTCCCCAGGCGCAGGTAATCCGCTCGAGCGTTGGGCGAAGCGCAATCGTATCAGGATATTCCCTCTGGATCAGGATATCGGCGGGCGCTTTTGTACGTTCACTCCGGTCACTTATATGTGGGCGGCGCTTGCGGGTCTCGATCTAAGCGAGTTCTGGCAGGGCGCGCAAGGCGTCATCGACGAGCCTGGCGATGCCTTGGCTTATGCTGAGCATATGCACCGGCAGATGCGTCGGGGCCGCAACATCTTAGGATTGTGTCTTTATGGCGGCGAACTCGAACGTTTTGGTGATTTCCTGCAACAGCTCTTCGCGGAGTCGCTGGGTAAGGACGGTAAGGGTATCACGCCGTATA
Organism: Elusimicrobiota bacterium; assembly: GCA_038041525.1. GTDB lineage: Bacteria > Elusimicrobiota > Elusimicrobia > JACQPE01 > JACQPE01 > JBBTGF01. The sequence continues at coordinate 9,386 of JBBTGF010000409.1, forward strand.
AATTCATCGGTACCAAAGATCAGCATTCATTGCTGCAGCTTTATCTTGATGGGCCCAAAGACAAGCAGGCGACCATCATCTCTATACGCAAGAGCATGGATAGCGCGGTGGGTCGCGCTTTTGCCGGCGCGCAATATGGCGTAGCGCAGAGTTTCAAAGAGCGCGGTGTCCCGTTCGTCACCTTGCGCGTGCGTGAACGTACGCCCGCAGCTTACGGCGCTTTGGTCAGTTTCTTCCATATCGCCACCATCGGTTTGGGTAGACTCATGGGCGTCAACCCCTTCGACCAACCCATGGTCGAATTACAGAAGCGCTATACCCGCGAGTATCTAGAGAAGATGGGCGATCCTTAGACGATAGGTTAAATTCCAAAGAAGCGTAGACCGCGTGGTATTTTACGCCTGTCAAGACTAAAGTTGTCATATTAGTGAATTTGGTATCCAGATTCATTTTGCGTAGATAATGCGGAGCGGATCGATAATCAAATCACACAAAATCGTAAACTATCAGGGTTCAAACTTAGTTTATCGGGACAGGGCGTGTCGTGGAATTAAATTGCAAAGGAGGCCAATTGCATGAAGCTTGAATTACGAAATGTTGGGCAACTTAAGGATGCTTCTGTCGAATTTGGCGACTTGACCGTGCTCGTCGGTCCGCAAGCGAGCGGGAAAAGTATCTTTCTCCAATTTTTGAAGTTATGCGTGGACACGCGAAAGGTTGTCTCTGACATGTGGAAGCATGGCTTGGCAGGGCGTAAAAATTGGCCCGCTTTTCTAGATTTGTATTTGGGTGAAGGCATGTCCGCTTTGTGGCGAGAAGGCGATCATCATAGTCAAATAATCCTGAATGACGGCGACGTTGATTTAAAAAATAGGCTCGCTAAAATGAAAGTAAGCAAGAAGATAGACCCCGAAGAATCTTTGTTTTACATTCCGGCGCAACGAGTCTTGGCTCTTAACCAGCAGGGATGGTGGCGGCCTTTCAGCGACTACCGTTCATCCGATCCTTATATCGTGAAGGCGTTTAGTGAGAACATTCGCTTGCTTATGGAAGCTGGCCTTGGATCGCGAAAGGAGGGAGGGTTGTTTCCGCAAAAAAATCTCCTAAAAAATGAAATACGAAAAGAAATAGATAAGGCGATTTTTCACGGTTTCCGGCTTACTCTCGATGAGTCGCAAAATCAGAAACGGTTAATGCTAAAAGGGGGGGATTCAAGTATTCCATTCATGGCGTGGTCTGCCGGTCAGCGTGAATTTGTCCCTCTATTGCTGGGACTCTATTGGCTGCTTCCATCCGCAAGATGGTTGAAGCGTAAAAATGTGGATTGGGTTATCATTGAAGAAATCGAGATGGGGCTTCATCCGAGGGCAATTTCCGCTGTCATGATTGCGGTTCTTGATCTCGTATCGAGGGGGTACAAAGTTGTTTTGTCTACCCATTCGCCGCATGTGTTGGACATTATGTGGGGCATTGGAATGATTCAGAAACATAGGGCGTCTAATGAGAATATTCTGGACATGTTCGGGCTTAAAAAAACTACTGCATTTAAGAATATAGCGTCGACTATATTTGACAAGTCGTTACGCTGTTATTACTTCGACCCCGAGCCTAAGGATGGTTCGTTAAATACTACAGATATCACGCAACTCGATCCAGGCGCAGATGACACGATTATCGCCGGATGGGGTGGATTAAGCGAGTTTAGCGGACGGATTGCGGATATTGTTTCCAGGGTCGTGGGGCAAGATAACACAGAGAATCGGCAATGACCTTCGAGTCCGCAGTTCGAGCAATCCCTGATATAGGGGGTTTCTTCAAAGTCGGGCTTAAGGGCGTTAAAGGCGAGCATCGTGCTAAATTGGTCAAGAAATCAGGTTGTCGTTGGCAAGGCAGTATCAATTTAGATGAAAGTCTTGCGCGCCTTTATTCAGTGGAATCCCGATGGGATTATGCCGTTGGTTTTCATCCTGCGAATCAGCGCGATCGTGTGGCCTTTGTCGAGATTCATCCCGCTTCAACCGGTCATGTGAGCGAGGTGCTTAGGAAAAAAGTATGGTTGCTTTCTTGGCTGGCGCGGAAAGCCCCCCAGCTTAACGGCATGTCGCGTGAGGGATTCTTTTGGGTTTCCACCGATGGCGTTCATATTCAAAATGGGGGTTCCCATAAACGCCTTTTAGCTCAGTCGGGTATTCGGGTTGTTTCGCGAGTGGTTTTAGGGTGATTTCTATGCGTTGGCGCGTTGCGGTGTCGTTGGCGATCTTGGTTGGACTTGGCACGTT
>JBBTGF010000410.1:0-2111 GCA_038041525.1 Elusimicrobiota bacterium
TGGGCGTGCCGCGCTCGATGACGATAAGGTTGCTGATGCTGGCCCCGATATTGACGATAAGGATGGTCTCTTTGTCGATATCAGGTAGCAGGGTGGCGAAATTCGCCAATGCGAAAGCGTCAACGTCGACGATGATGGGTCTGCCCGAAGCGGCGACCAGGCTTAACCTATTCTCGATCAAGTCTTTCTTGGCGGCAATAAGGATGACTTCGTATTTATTCTGGTTATCCTCTTGCGTTTTGCCCGTGATGCTATAGTCGAGATTCACCTCTTTGATGTCGTAGGGGATGAAGGGTTCCGCCTCGAAAGCGAGACTTTTGGCGAGTTCCTCTGCGGCAAGGGCCGGAAGCTTGGCTTCTCTGACGATGACGGAGCTGCCGGAGACCGAGACCACTATGGGAGAATTCTTGATCTTAAGCGCCGTGAGCGCTTGTTTACAGGTGGCGGTCAGTTGGCTCGAGCGTTCCGGTTCTTCTTCGGCCAAACCTGTCGGGTGCGCCTGCAGATGCACGGTCTCAAGTTCGGGTTTTTCTGTCTTGTTCTTGTTCTTTTTTAAGCGCACGAATTTAAAAGAGCTCATACCGATGTCGATAGCGACAAGCGGAAGCTGTGGCGAGAGCTTGGAGAGGACTTTGTCGCTGAAATATTTGATCTTGGCGCGTAGGCGTGGCGTTGTCATATCAGTTACACCATTCTCAAATCGAGTTTAACAGCATGAGGGTTCATTTGCAACGGTAAAAAGGAAAAATTGGGAATCCGGAGTTCCCTCCTCCCGGACAGGAAAAGAACAGGTAAAGCAGCGCCGCGGCCGCCATGAACGGACCGAATGGGATGGCATCCTTCCTTTTAAGTTTGCCGATCAACAGGTTCGGCAGGCTCCATAGCAGGCCTAGAGCGCACGAAGTCATGATGACGCTCATGCATGATGGATAGCCGAAGGCAGCACCCAGCGCCGCGGCGAGTTTGATGTCCCCGCCGCCCATGGCTTCTTGCTTGAACAATTTCTCGCCGATGATGGCGATACCCAGGAACGCGCCGCCTAGGACGATAGCGCCAAGCATGCTCTGCATCAGCCTGCCGACCGGATGCATACCGGGCAGTAAGGGATTGAGCGGTGACGTAGAGATCATGACTGATAGCAGCAGCAGGTTGAGTCCATCGGGGATGATCTTTTCATCGATGTCGATGACGCTGATGCATAACAGAGTCCAGCAGAGCAGCGTGTAGGAAGTTGTGGTGACCCACCAGCCGATCCCGGTGGCAGGGGCTCCGGTCATGGTCAAGAGAGCGTCGACTCGCCAGAGCGTGACTAGTCCCAGGAGCCCCATAGATAGTTCGATGAGCGGGTAGCGTCTGGGGATAGCGACGCCGCAGTCGCGGCAGCGTCCTTTCAGTAGTAGGAAACTAATGATCGGGACGTTGTCCCATGGCCGGATGCGCTTGAGGCATGCGGGACAGTAGGAAAAAACCGGACGCCATGGGGCCTGTCCTTTGCTTAGACGCGGCGCGACGACGTTGGCGAAGCTGCCTAGGATACTTCCTAAAGCGAATGCCAAGATATGCTTCATAACATGGTGCAATTAGAAGTATTGTTTATTTTTTGATTGTGGGCAAACAAAAACCCCTTGCCCTTTTCGGGCAAGGGGTTTTATCGCTGCAAGCCGTTTAGCGGTTGCTCCAGAGCGTGCCTTTGCTGTCGTTGTGCGCGCAAAGCACCCAGAAGTGACCCCAGTTAGCGTTGGTGTTCAAGTTGATGTAACCCCAGACGCCTGTGTCGGTGGTCGATGAGAAGGCGCTAACGGCGGTGACCGTCTGGTTCTTCCCATGTCCGACGTTGCCGACATCCGAGAAGGGCGGAACATGCACTTCAGGGATCTCCTTGAGGTATTTCTGGTTCGAGGTCAAACAGGCCAAGGCATCCATCGGGCTTATTCCGTCAGAGTCTCCATAGTAAATGGAGACTGCGCTTCTGACCGTGCCTAAGTTGCCCTTGGTCTTGCCTTCCTGCGCTTTCTTGACCAGGTCAGCGAACTTGGGGATCGCGATCGCCGCGAGAATACCGATGATAGCCACCACGATCATGAGTTCGATCAAGGTGAAGCCCCGTTCGC
>JBBTGF010000411.1:0-4858 GCA_038041525.1 Elusimicrobiota bacterium
CGCGGTGTTCTTAAAATAGCCCGCTTGCTTATCCCAGAACATACGCAGGATATCTTGGCGGACTGTCTGTGTGCGGGTATCCCAACGTAGCGCTTCTTCCGGTTTTTTTAGGGCCGTGGCTAAGGTTCCCAAGGAATCTAGAGCTTTCCAATAAAGAAGGTTCGTGAAAAATGCATGTCCACGTCTGTCTATGGTATCCTGCCAGTCGCAGAATGGCGGCTGGTAGAGTAGTCCGTTTTTGGTCCAGGGAGAGTAAAAGGCCATCCCCAAGGTGAGTCTTGGATATGCTTGCGTCAGAAAATCATGGTCGTGGCTAGCTTGAAGATATTGTGCGCATGCCCAGCACATCAACAGGTTGGAATCGAAAGCGAGGCTGCCATATTCGGTGCAGAAGTTGCCGCGCAATCGTCCGGTCAGAGGTAAAGGGATGCCTAGACTGCCCAGACCAATACGCAGCCAAAAGGGGATGGAGTCCAGTAGTCGTGGAAAGAGCCCATCGGCACGTTGTGCTTCCAGAATGAGTCCGAGGCTGTCGCGCACTGCTGGCAGGTCGCCAAGCTGCAGTGCGCCGCCGACACTGTAACAGAAATCCCGGGTCCACAGGTGGCGGTAGTGCCTATGTCCGGCGGTGATGACCGTGACGGTTCCTGATTTTTGAGGGTTGCGTAAGCGGAAATAATTCGCTCTAAGCGATCGAGTCGCGATGTCGAGGAGCTCTGCGGATGCGATAGCCACGATGGGACGCCTAGCGCCAAATGGAGTCCATCGAGCTAGTGCCGTGGCATTCGATGCCCGTGCCTCGTAAGCCGCCGCAGAAGCGTGCGCGACCCCAGGCGTCTTCATCAGGAAAACCAAAGTGGGTCAGGTCGTTGATGAAATAGCGGGCGGGATGATGCGCGCGTTCACCGACATTGTTGAAGCGTCGGGGCGCGGCGTCAGAAGTCAGGGTGGCGAATAGAGGCGCACCGCGCCCATCGACTTCTTCGTAACAACCCAAAGGAGCGTGGGGTTTGGTCCTATCCGCATATGTCCGGACGTAATGATGGTGTTTACCGCTGCTGTAGTAGAGCACCGGATGCCGGTCGGCGACGAATCGTATCGTGTCTTTGGGCCAAAGAGCCTTGCCTAGATGAGCGCCTACGATCTTGAAACGTTTTCCGCCCGCCGCGGCCCAGACGTATATTCTGATCGCTTGGTTGTCGCCGGGATGCGAAGAATCACAGACCGACGAGCTGCCAAAACCGCCGTCTTGTCTCCAGAGTGAAGTATAGATGATCTCCAGAATGCGGGCTCTTTCGGAACAGGATCTTTCGCCAAGACTCCGGAAGAGTTTTTTGTGATATGGGGTGACTTGATAGAGCGTGACCGGCTCGAAAGTTCGCCGCGCTCTTTCACGGCTGTCGAAGATGAAATAAGGTTTGAAATATTCGGCGACCTCGTGTTCGGCTCGATCGAGTATGCAATCGTAGTCTGCGTCCGCGGCATCGAGATCGGCGGCATCGGTATCCGGGCCATCGAGAAAAGCGTTGTAAGGGAGCTTAAGATCCTTGCCTTGAGCCCTGGCTTGGACGGGGATCATCGTCAATGAGAAGATGGCGATCAAGGCGATGTCGAAGCGGCGCATGTGATTGATATCAACGCGGATGCAGTCTGCTTATTATAACAGCAGGGCGGATCGCTTGCAGGTGGTAGAATGATACAGTCTCAAAGATAGATGAATAAAGGAAATACATGAAAATCGAACTCACTGCGCTTGCCCGTTTAGTTGACGCCGAGATTTCGGGTGGCGACCCGCACCGTATCATCAGCGGCGTTGATTCGCTCAAAGACGCGGCCGCAGGGGATGTCGCATTCTATGCTTCCGGAAAATACAAAGATGAACTGGCGGCGACCAAGGCTGGTTGTGTCTTGTTTGGAGAGGATTCGCGTACGGATGCCGCCAGTTATCACGGCGATAAATTATTCACCAAGAACGTACGTTCTTCATGGATCAAGGTCTTACGGTTTAAGGAAAGGGACATGGTGAGTCATCCTAAGGGCGTCAGCGCTAAAGCTGACATCGCGACATCGGTGCGCTTGGGTGCAGGCGTCAGCGTGGGTTCTTTCACCGTCATCGGCGAGGATACGTTGGTTGCCGATAACACCGTCATCTACGCTCAATGTTACATTGGTAGCGATGTGACGATCGGTAAGGACTGTGTCATTTACCCGCGGGTCACTGTTCGCGAGGGGGCTATCATCGGTGACAGGGTCATCATCCATCCCGGTACCGTCATCGGCGCCGATGGCTATGGCTATGTGCAAGTCGAAGGCCGCCATGAGAAAGTGCCGCAGTTGGGTATCGTGGAGATCCAGGATGACGTCGAGCTGGGAGCCAATGTGGCCGTCGACCGCGCCGCGTTAGGGCGTACCGTAGTGGGCGCGGGTACGAAAGTCGATAACATGGTACATATCGCTCATAATGTGCAGATCGGGAAAAATTGTCTTTTTATCGCTCAATCCGGGGTCGCAGGTAGCACCATCATCGGCAATAATGTCATCGTCGGTGGGCAATCCGCTATCCGTGATAACGTGGAGATCGGTGATGGCGTCATCATCGGGCCGCAGGCTGGCGTCATCGGCAACCTTAAGAGCGGTGAAGTGGTCTTTGGCACGCCTTGCATCGACATCAAGGAGTCGATGCGCCTTAGCGCCCTGTATCGAAAACTCCCGGAGATGTATAAGAAGTTCAAGAGCTTGCCTTAGTCCGCATCAGCGGGTGTTCCAGGCGACGCTCTTGCTGTCGTTATGGCTGCAGAGCACCCAGAAGTGTCCCCAGTTGGCATCCGTGGTGTTGTTGACATAACCCCATTGTCCCGTATCGGCCGCAGATGAGAACGTCGTCTGCGCTGACACGGTCTGCGTCTCTCCATGTCCCGGGTTGCCTTCCTCGGCGAAGATCGGGATGACCAGGGCAGGGACTTCTTTGATGTATTTTTGATTCGCGGTCAAGGACGCCAGGTCGTCGAATGGGAAGATGCCGTCAGAATCACCGTAATAGATGTTGATGGCGCTGCGTACGGTACTCATATTGCCTTTGCTCTTGCCTTCTTTGGCCTTTTTCACCAGATCGGCGAATTTGGGCAGCGCTATCGCCGACAAAATGCCGATGATGGCGACTACCATGAGCAATTCGATCAAGGTGAACCCTTTCGTATCGCGCTTCGCACCGCTCTGTTTCATGGTCATTCTCCTTTAGCTAAACCAACGAGTATAGAGCCAGTAAACCTAGCGCGCCATGTGATTTTGCTTACCTGGTCAGAGCGCTAGTCCTGCAGGCGTGTAGCCCATAACGCCTAAGATCACCCTCTTGTGGCGGCCGGTTTGCGCTGTTACATATAGACATTGCCAGCAAGGAGGGCTTATGAATGAGATGAAAACATTGGTGGCGTTTTTATTGCTCACTTCTAGCGTGCAGTTGAGCGCGCAGAGTATGAGAAGTAATCCGAAGTTACGCACGAAAACGACGAGTCTTGATTCTGTCACGCAGGGAACGCAACTGCAGGGTGCGACAAGAGCCAGGATACAGACTGGTTCCCCTACGCATCCGCAGCCTAAGAAAGCCGTGCAGGCGCGTAGCGCCGCTGTCGAGAAGAACGAAGCAGCAGCGCCGGTCGCCGCCAAGAATGCCGGTTCAAAGAAAGGCGTGACTCTCAGACATCGCTGATCGGTTGTTTTTAAATCTGCAGAGAAGTTCAAGAGCAACAAAAAACCCGGTCTCTTGCGAGGCCGAGTCTTGTCGCACTGACCTAATGAAAGGTTTTGTGCGGGACAGCGCTAATTAATAGCGGTTTCTTCCACCACCACCACCATTACCGCCGTATCCACCGCGTCCACCACCACCGAAGCCGCCACGGCTACCGCCGCGGTCTTCCATCGGTCTGGCTTCGTTGACCGTGATGCTGCGCGAGCCGACAGTCGTGCCATTCATCTTCTGGATGGCAGTCTGTGCCGCTGCTTCTTCAGTCATTTCAACGAAAGCGAATCCCTTTGACCGCCCGGTGTCCCGGTCGGTGATCACTTTCACGCTGGCCACTGCGCCGTGTGCGCCGAAGAGCGTCTTTAACTGATCTTCTGTCGTATCGAAGGGAAGGCTTCCCACATACAGTCGTTTACCCATTGTTCTATTAGTCTCCTTAGTTTACTGTAGAAGAGGCATCAGTGATCCGAGGGTGGTGCTTGGAACTACTTGTTAGGTTAGTCGTAAGCGAACTCTTGGAAGTACTTAAGTGACTCTTCAATCCTATATATTGTGGCATATTTCCGGAGATTTCAACAAGCGGTTATTTCAGGCTTGGGGAGCAGATGCTCGAATGTTGTCCGTAGCGCCGGTTTCATAGGATACCGTTGATTTTCTATATTCATAGGATAGCATACAACCTGTATCCAAGGGGGAACCATGAACTTCGTTGATGAGCTATCCGTACATTTTGTGCATGTCGCTGAAGTGGCGGCCATCGCCGCGGCCAAGACCATGGGACGCGGTGACCGTAAGTTCGCCGACAAGAAGGCTGTCGAGGCGATGCGCCAGGAGCTCAATCGCACCGAGCTTTCCGGGACCATCGTCATCGGAGAAGGCGAGCGCGACAAAGCGCCTATGCTTTATATCGGCGAGAAAGTCGGCATGTCGGGTAAGCGCCATGCGGCATTCCCTCATGTCGATATCGCGGTCGACCCGTTGGAAGGTACCAATCTTTGCGCCACAGGTTCGCCTAATGCCATCGCTGTCATCGCCGCGGCCGAACACGGCGGATTGTTGCACGCCCCGGATATCTATATGGACAAGATCGTCGTCGGGCCGTCGTCGCCGCGCGTCTCG
>JBBTGF010000412.1:0-875 GCA_038041525.1 Elusimicrobiota bacterium
TGGGTCGCCGGGCGTTCGATGGGCGCCGCCGCCTGGCTTGACCCGTGATTTTTTTGAGTGCTATAGTAATCAAGCAGTCATAGTCCGTCCGATCTGTTAAGACCGGCAAGGAGGATTCCCGCCGTGACGAAGAATAAAAAACTTTTGCAGTGGGTCGAAGAAATGGCGGCTATGTGTCAGCCGGAGAGCATCGTCTGGTGTGATGGGTCCAAGGAAGAGTCTGAACGCCTGGCTGCCATGATGGTCAAACAGGGTACGCTCATCAAACTCGATGATAAGAAGCGTCCCAATAGCTATCTCTGCCGTTCCCATCCCGGAGATGTGGCGCGGGTGGAAGACCAGACTTATATCTGTTCTAAACGCAAAGAGGACGCGGGGCCGACCAACAACTGGCAGGATCCCGAAGAGATGAAGGCTAAATTAAAGAAGCTTTTCACCGGTTCGATGCGCGGGCGCGTGATGTATGTGGTGGCTTTCAGCATGGGGCCCTTGGGTTCGCCTATCTCGCACATCGGCGTGCAAGTGACCGATTCTCCTTATGTGGTTGTCAGCATGCGCATCATGACGCGCATGGGTAAGGCGGCGCTCGATGTCTTAGGCGACGGCAAATTCGTGCCTTGTCTGCATTCCGTGGGAGCGCCGCTGGCGCCGGGGCAAAAAGATATGGCCTGGCCGTGCGATGCCAAGAATAAGTTCATCGTGCAGTTCCCGGAAGAGCGCACTATCTGGTCATACGGCAGCGGTTATGGCGGCAATGCGCTTTTAGGCAAGAAATGTTTCGCGCTACGCATCGCTTCGGTGATGGCCAGGGACCAGGGCTGGATGGCCGAGCACATGCTCATCATGGGCATCACCGACCCTAAGGGCAATAAAAA
>JBBTGF010000412.1:885-6121 GCA_038041525.1 Elusimicrobiota bacterium
CTGCGTTCCCTAGCGCTTGCGGTAAGACCAATCTTGCCATGCTCATACCCACTATCCCCGGTTGGAAGGTCGAGTGTGTCGGGGATGACATCGCCTGGATGAAGTTCGGCGATGACGGTCGGCTCTATGCCATCAATCCCGAGGCGGGATTCTTCGGCGTGGCACCCGGCACTTCGATGGACTCCAATCCTAACGCCATGCTCTCGTTCAAAGAGAATGCGATGTTCACGAACGTGGGTCTCACGCCCGACGGGGATGTCTGGTGGGAAGGTATGACGCCCCAGCCTCCGGCGCGGTTGATCAACTGGCTCAATGAAGAATGGACTCCGGGTTGCGGCAAACAGGCTGCGCATCCGAACTCACGTTTCACTACCCCCGCCGCGCAATGTCCGGTCATCGATCTGGCGTGGCAGGATCCTAAGGGCGTGCCTATCTCTGGGATATTCTTCGGCGGCAGGCGCGCCGGCGTGGTTCCTTTGGTCACGGAGGCGTTCAGTTGGAGACATGGGACATTCCTGGGCGCTATCGTTTCCTCCGAAAAGACGGCTGCCGCTGTCGGCGCTGTCGGCGAACTGCGCCGTGACCCGATGGCGATGCTGCCGTTCTGTGGTTATAACATGGGCGATTATTTCGCGCATTGGTTGGCCATCGGCAGTCATGCTGACGCTAAAAAACTACCCAAGATTTTTTATGTCAATTGGTTCCGCAAATCAGCGGATGGCAAGTTCTTGTGGCCGGGGTTCGGAGAGAACAGCCGTGTGCTCAAATGGGCGTTCGAACGCATCGATGGGCGCGGGCAAGCGGTGGAGACCCCTATCGGCTATCTGCCTGCCAAGGGTGCTCTTGATACTGCCGGACTCCCGATCGCTGCCGGCGCCATAGAGCAGTTGCTCAGTGTCGATAAAGAGCAGTGGGGCAAGGAAGTGACCAGTATCAAAAAACATTTCACCAAGTTCGCCGGACATCTGCCTGCGGGTCTAAGCGAGGAATTGGCCGCGCTTGAACAGCGCCTGGCGCAAGGCGTGCCTGTCGCCGGGAAGAGCTGATGGATTTCACCCTGACGCCCGAACAAACGGAATTACAAGGGTCTATCCGTGAGTTCACGGCCAAGAAGCTCATACCGCTCGCCCACGAGATCGACGAGAGTGAGGAATTTCCTAAGGAACTCTTCAAAGAGATGGGGCAACTCGGTTATTTCGGGCTGACCATCCCTGAAGAATATGGTGGCATGGGGCTCGATTTCATGTCAGCTTCTTTGGTTGCGGAAGAATTGAGTAAGGGTTCGGCAGGGGTGACGCTCTCTTTCGCGGCACATGCGTTCTTGTGCACGTATAACCTTTACGCATTCGCGGATGAGGCGCAGCGGCGCAAGTATCTTCCCAAGCTCATCAGCGGTGAGTGGATCGGGGCGTTCGCGTTGACCGAGCCTGGATCGGGTTCCGATTCGACCAATCTCGCCACCACCGCGACCCTCAAGGGTGACGCATATGTCTTGAACGGTTCGAAGATGTTCATCACCAACGGTTCCGTGGCGCAGGTGTTTCTGGTGTTCGCGCGTACGCCGAGGAAACCGGGTAGCCAGGGCGTGTCGCTTTTTATCGTGGAGCGAGGGTCACCGGGTCTCTCCGTGGGCAAAGATATCCCAAAATTGGGGACCAGAGGGTCGCCGCTCAATGAAGTTAGTTTCAATGAATGCAGTGTACCTGTCGCCAACCTGGTGGGTAAAGAAGGGCGCGGCATCTCGCATATGTTGCGCGCTTTGGACGTGGAACGCACGCTCTTGTCCGGTATCGCGATCGGCGCGGCGCAAGCGGCGTTCGACTACGCCCTGGACTACTCGAAGAAGCGCCGTCAGTTCGATGCGCCTATCTGTAGTTTCCAGTTGGTCCAGGAGATGCTCGCCCAGATGGCCATGGAGATAGAGGCCGCGCGCTTGTTGGTGCGCCAAGCTGCCTGGCGCTTGGATAACAAGATGGACATCAACCGGCACGCGTCCTTCGCCAAGCTCTTCGGCGCGCAGATGATCATGCGCGTGACGCAGATGGCGATGCAGGTCTTCGGTGGTTATGGGTTTTGTAGAGAATTCCCGGTGGAGCGTTTTTACCGCGACGCGGCGCTGATGGGTCTAGGCGGCGGCACCAATGAGATACAGAAACTCATCATCGCGCGCGATCTCATCAAGAGCAAGGTCAAATAGGGAGCGCTGACTTGACGCCTGGCGACACCTTGTCACAAGAAGTCGTAGAGCCTCTCGTCTATAAGAGCCAGATCAAGGTCCCGTATAAATGGGCTGCGGGAGAGACGGGGTCGAGGTTCTTCATCGAGTTGCGCGACAACAAGAGGTTCGTAGTCACGCGCTGCGGCGCGTGCGCTAAGACCTATGTGCCGCCAAAAAAGACCTGTCCCGGATGTTTTAAAGCGTGCACCGAAACGGTCGAAGTGGGGCCTGGGGGGACGTTGCTCGCTTTCACGCAAGCCGAGGTGGCTAGCCCCGCGCATCCCGTGGATCGCCCGGTCTATGGGTTGATCCGGTTAGATGGCGCGGATACCGCCATGTTGCATCTTGTTGGCGGGACGCCGTTAGCTGCGTTGAGAGTGGATATGAGGGTGGAAGCGGTATTCAAAGAAGACCGAAAAGGGCATATCCTCGATATCGCGTATTTCAAGGTGATCGATGGATAGAGTAGCTATCGTCGGCGCGGCGCAGACCGCATTCAGCGAGAAAAAAGTCGCATTGACGTTCGCGGATATGGCTTATGACGTGACCACCCGCGCGCTTGAAGACGCGGGAATGACGATTGCCGATATCGGCAACATCGTCACGGTGTCGAATGATTTTTGGGACGGTCGTACCATCTCCTCGATGGCTGTCGGCGACGCCATCGGCGCGGCCTATGGCGATGGCAAGAATATCTCGACGGTGGAAGGCGACGGGACTTTCGGCGCTTTCTATGGATTGGCGCGCATCCTGTCGCATTCGTATAAATCCACTTTGGTGGTGGCGCATTCCAAGGCTTCCGAAGGCGATCCGAGGTTGATCTCTAACGCCTTGTTCGACCCCTTATATGAGCGGCCTATGGGTGCTGACCGCGTGGCCGCAGCAGCCTTGCAAGCGCAAGTCTTCATGCAAGAGAAGGGAGTTTCACTCGAGGACATCGCCCGCGTCGTGGTCAAGAACCGCAAGAATGGGGCGGTCAATCCTAATGCGCATCGTAAAGAGGCGATCAGCCATGAGCAGGCCTTGAATGCCAAACCCATAGCGCTTCCTCTAAAAGAGCACGACGTCTCACCTATGTCTGATGGCGCGGCAGCCATCATCCTGGCCGGTGAATCCGTTGCCAGGAAAACCCCGCACCCGGTGTGGGTCAAAGGCGTGGCTTTTGCCGCCGACGCATATTACCTCGGCGAGCGCGATCTTTCAGAGAGTCCCGCATTGCGCCAGGCTGCCCAAAAGGCGTATGCCATGGCGGGTGTCAAAGATCCCGCCAGGGAGATCCATGCCGCCGAGATCTATGACGAATTTTCTTACCAAGAGATCATGTGGCTCAAAGAACTCGGTTTGACGGGATCCGCGTTGCCGGTCAATGCCTCTGGTGGGTGCTTGAGCGCGCATACGGTCATCGTCGCCGGCCTGGTACGCATGATTGAAGCGAGTTTGCAAATACGCGGCAAGGCGGCTAATCAGCAAAACGGGATCAAGACCGCGCTGGCACACGGCCAGAACGGGCTTTGCGGTCAATCGCATTGCGTTTGGATCCTGGGGAATTGACCTATGGCTAAACGTGTGGCTATCGTGGGTTCCGGGCAGACCGATCACACCGGCAGCCGGCCGGATGTCACCGGTGTTGAACTCATCAATGAGGCGGTCAATCGGGCCTTGGAGAACACCGGTCTGACCCGCGCTGATATCGATGGCGTGGTCGTCGGCAACATGGATCATTTTGAAGGTATCAACGGCGTCGAGCTTTGGTCCATGGATGGGCATGGCGGGCAGCTTAAACCCGTCATCAAATTGACGACGGGCGGCACCACGGGGAGCACGCTGGCTATCGGCGGCTATCATCTGGTGGCTTCCGGCATGTTCGACAGGTTGCTTGTCATCGGCTGGGAGAAGAATTCCGAGTCCGATACCACGGGCGCCATTACCACGGCGTTCGACCCCATCTGGGATCGTTTGGTGTTCGCGGGTGCGATCTCGGGCTTGGCGATCGATGCCATGCATTACATGCATCGTTTCGGCATCACTGAGAAGGATGCGGCGCGCGTCGCTGTACGCGATCGTAAGCATGCGCTCAATAACCCGCATGCGCATGTGCGCAAAGAGATCTCTATCGAGGACGTGATGCGTTCTCCGATGATCTCCGATCCTATCAAGATGTGGGATATGTGTCCGAGGACCGATGGGGCTTGCGCCGTTATCTTCGCCTCTGAAGATGTGGCAGAGAAGATCAATCCTAAGCCTGCCTGGGTTTGGACTACGGCCAATCGTCATCTTTATTCTTATTTAGGCGACGTCAAGACCTATCCTATCGAGTCGCTCGAGCGCGCTGCTAAAGAAGTCTATCGCAAGACCGGTATCAAAGAGCCCCTGAAAGAGATCGACGTCATGGAGCTTTATCTGCCGTATTCCGTAGCCGGGCTTTCTTGGATCGAGGGGCTGGGACTTTGTGGACCCGGCCAGGCGCCGAAGCTGCTTTGGGACGGTGTCACGGATATGGGCGGGGAGTTGCCAATCAATCCTTCCGGCGGTGTCATCTCGACGAATCCTATCGGCGCTACCGGTCTTATCCGCGCGGCTGAATGCGCTTTGCAGATCTCCGGGCAAGCCGGCGCGCGCCAGGTCCCGGATGTCAAAGTCGCCTTGTCCACCGGATTCGGCGGCTGTTTTTGGTCGGATATCTTGGTTTACGGATCGAAGAAGCCGAATTTCATATGAAAAAACGCGATGACCTGTTATTCTTGACCAGCCCCGATCTTGGACAGCCTTTCGACTACAGCGTCGGACTCTGGGGCAGCCGGTTCTTCAAGGAGCTCAAAGAGAATAAACGTTTTCTTGCCGTGCGCTGCGCCGAGTGTAAGACGGTTTATATCCCGCCGCGGCAGGTCTGTGGTCCGTGCTTCAAGCCCATGAACGATTGGCTGGAAGTCGGACCCATGGGTACTGTCGTCTCATACACAGTCCTGCGTTTCGCGTTCTTAGACCCCGAGACCGGCCAGAAAAAGCCCGTGCCCTACG
>JBBTGF010000413.1:0-1940 GCA_038041525.1 Elusimicrobiota bacterium
GATGCTCATCATCCAAGACATCAAACTCGTCGGACTCTCCCAGATAAAGGAAAGCGTCGCCCGCTCGCAGATCAGGACCCGTAAAGGCGAGGTCTTCGACCCTATCGAAGCCAAGTCGGATGTCAAGCGGCTCATGAACTTAGGCATATTCTTTAGCGCGGACGTGGAGACCTCGACGATCTCAGTGGCGGATGCGCACTACCTGGAAGTCCGCTTCCTGCTAGCCGAAAAACAAAAGATCAGGAAAGTCTTCATCAAGGGCAACAAAAAACTCTCCCGCGGCTCTATCATGGACATCTTGGCGCCAAGTAAA
Source organism: Elusimicrobiota bacterium (assembly GCA_038041525.1). Taxonomy (GTDB): domain Bacteria; phylum Elusimicrobiota; class Elusimicrobia; order JACQPE01; family JACQPE01; genus JBBTGF01. The sequence continues at coordinate 314 of JBBTGF010000413.1, forward strand.
ACGAAAGACTCGGCCAATGAGTTCCAGGACACCGCGATCAAGGGCGTTAAATCCAGTGAATTACGCGTCGAGATCGATAAGGGCGCGTTCTTCGACGAGAACAAACTCGCGGTGGCGCTTAAAGGCATCCAAGAAAAATATGAAGAAAAGGCCATCTTCAACACCGTGATCTCAACGACAGTGACCTTAGACGTAGCGACAAAAAAACTCGAAGTCACCCTGGATATCAAAGAGGGCCGTAAAGGCAAGATCGCCAAGATCACGCTAGAGGGCTTCGCAAATTTACCCATCAAGAAGGTCCGCAAGTTCATCAAGACCAAGGAAGGCAAGACTTTCAAACTCAAGAGTATCCAGAAAGGAGCCGCCCTGCTGCAGGAAAGCTACAAAGAAGACGGCTGGATCGATTATTCTATGTCGATCTCGAGCTCCGTCATGCAAGACCAAGAAGTCAGCAGCCTGGCGCGCCAAGTCGCAAAAAAGATCGACGTAGCCAAGCATTTACCCATCGCGCTGACATACACAGCCAGCGAAGGTCGGCGCCATTTCCTGCTTGCTTACCGCTTCGCCGGTTACGAATCGCTCGATGAGACGAAACTGCGTAAACTCGCGGGTCTAAAGACCGACAAAGTACTTAAGAACTCCGAATTGATGGAAGCGCAGGCCAATATCTTGAACGAATACCGCAACCGCGGCTATCTCTTCGCCGAGATCGATATCGAGAAGATTTGGAAGACCCAGCCCTATGGCGTCGAGCTCGTCTTCAACATCAAAGAACGCCACAAGGTCTACATCGGCAGCGTCTATGTGGAGGGACTGCTCAAGACCAAAGAACATTGCATCAAGCGCGAGATACTGCTCAAAGAGGGGGACCTCTTCAGCGCCAAGCGCCTGATGAAATCCCAGGAAAAGATCTTCAACCTAGGCTTCATCGAAGACGTACGCGCTGACTATGACCCGACGCAGGACCCTTCGGTAGTCGACTTGATCTTCGACGTCAAAGAGGGTCGACCGGGCATGTTGACCGCCGGCGCCGGATTCTCCTCACTCGACGGAATGGTAGGGACCGTCTCACTACAACATTTGAATATGCTCGGCCGCGCACAACGCGTGAACCTCTCGACGGAATTCGGCAAGCGGCGCCAGAGCTATGACCTACGCTGGACCTCTCCTTGGACGTTCGACAAACGCATGTCAACGACGTTTGGCCTGTTCAACACCAACCGTTCCCTGCAATACGCTTCCAGCGTCACGGCGTTTAAAAAGCGCTCCAAGGGCGGCAGCGTCTTCTTCGCTCCCCGCTACGAAGAAGATACCTGGATATTAGGCGTCGGCTACTCACTGCAACAAGACCGCATCTATGACGTTTTACCGGAATTCAGGACCGACATCCCGGAAAGCACGATCAACCGCTCCGCGATCACCACCAGCGTCTCCTATGACACGCGTGATTTCAGATGGGATCCCAAACGCGGCACGGAGCAGACTTTAAGAACCGAGTTCGTCGGCGGGCCCGCGGGGGGCAATGTCCATTTCATCAAACCGACACTGACGCACACTTATCATATACCGACAGTGTCTTTCGGCAATTATACGTTCGTACTCTCCAACGCCTTACGCTGGGGTTTTG
>JBBTGF010000414.1:0-2815 GCA_038041525.1 Elusimicrobiota bacterium
GATCCCCTGACCACGGTCGACATGCAGATAAGGTTCACGGTTCGATACCATCAGCAAAGTCTTACCGCCGAGTTTTTGGCGCACGAACTCCTTCAAGCGTTCCTCAGTCCATAACGACGAGCTCTCCTGACGCAACTTCGCCTCTTCTTCGGCGGATTTCCTGGCTTTGTCAAGACTGCGGATAAGGTACACGATCTCCCGCATCAACGGCTTAAAGAATGCCTCCCTGGGGATATGCATGTCGCTATGTTCACCCAATCGGATAGCTCTAAGTCTCATAGACACGCCTAAAACGAACCCGGCGAAAGCGCGACGAAAAGCTATGAATGCGGCCAACACGATGATAGAGGCGAAAGCGCCATGACGCAAGGCGTTATACCACCAGGAATGGCCCAATTCTACGGCGATAGTGCCCTCCATCCAAGAGAACGCACCACAGCACAAGGTGATGAAAACAATCAGGATAGCGACGATGAAAGGTGACGAACGCATCAGGGCTCCCCGAATCGCTGCAGATGTCCGCTGACCACTTCCACATCGCCAGGCACATCGACCGCCCACTCGGGACGGCCCCGGTAATCGACTAAAGCCACATGCATAGGCATGCCCGCCTCAAGCACCCGCAACTGTTCCAAACCTTCAGAGCGTTCCAACTGGCTCTCCGGCAAAGCGACCCACTTCTGTAAAGCAGGTCGGCGGTAAGCATAAATACCGATATGCCGATAAAAATGCATCTCCCGCGCTGGTAGGCGAAACGGATTCGGGATGACCGAGCGTGAGAAATAAAGCGCTTTGCCCTGCGCATCGATGGTGACAAACACCGTACCTGCGGCTCCCTTGCCCGAAGCTACGACCTGCGCTGTCTCCTCACTGCTTAATAAAGTAGCCGGAGTGACCATCTGACAATCTTTATCCGCGGCAAAACGCGCCAAGAGCGCTTCGATGACCCAAGGAGGCGTCAACGGGGCATCCCCTTGAAAATTGATACAGATACCGTAACTCTGGCCGAGCTTGCCAAGGGCCTGATAGACCCTCTCGGTCCCGTTGGCGCACCCGGGATCAGTCATGATGACATTGGGAGTGAAACGGTGGCAATGATGCGCGATCTTATCGTGATCGGTGGCGATCCAGACTCCTTGGACACCCTTGACCCTGCTGGCCGTGCTCCAGACCCGTTCGATCAGGCTCTTGCCTTCGATCATGGCGAGCGCTTTGGCAGGGAATCTGACGGAAGCGTAGCGCGCGGGAATGATGATGACCGCGTCATCACTCAACATACATATACTTTAGCAAGTTGGAACATGATAGGTGAGCTAGAATATCAGATATGCTGCGTCCCCTCGATAGGCCCATACCCTCACCCTCCGAACTCGAAGACGAATGCATACGGCTCGAAACCAAAGGTCTCGGATCGTTCGGCTACGTCAGCTCCTTGATGGAGTCCCTAGCCGCAAAAACCTGGCGCATCAACAAACTTAAATCATTACGCAATGCCGTCATCCCCGCCCATGTCTATCAACGCATCGAGATCATCGATGGCGTAGCGGATTTCATCGGCGATTCCTTCAAGCTCGCTCACCTTTGCTCGCAGACAAAATCAGAGATGATCGTCTTCTGCGGCGTGCGCTTCATGGCGGAGACCGCTAAGATCATGAACCCGGTCAAACGGGTCTTCCTGCCCGCATCCGAAGCGGGCTGCTCGCTGGCTGACAGCATGACCGGCGAAGACGTGGTGAAGCTCAAAGCCCTGCACCCCGGCGCCGTAGCTGTCTGCTATATCAACACGACCGCCGAGGTGAAAGCGCAATGCCACGCTGTGGTCACTAGCGCCAATGCCAAGACGATCTTAAAAAAACTCTACGACCGCTACGACAAGATCATCTTCGTTCCCGACCGTCTCATGGCGAATAATCTCGCCAAAGATCTGGGCAAGACCATCGGCAAAGATATGATCGCCTGGGAAGGGACCTGCATCGTCCATGACCAGTTCGACGCCTCTTGGGTCGAACGTTACCGCCGTGAATTCCCAGGCGTCAAGATACTGGCGCACACGGAATGCACTCCGTCTTTGGTGAGTTTAGTCGACTTCCACGGTGGCACCGGTGACATGTTAAGGTATGTCGACTCCACATCGGCGCCCTCCTACATGCTCATCACCGAATGCGGTTTAGGCGACCTCGCCCGCACCCGCTTCCCAGGCAAGACTTTCGTGCCTATGTGCCGCCTATGCCCCTACATGAAAGCCACAGACCTTGACCGGATAGAATCAGTATTGCTCGACCCGGCAAAAGCGGAAGAGATCATCCTGAATGAAGAAGTCCGTGTACAAGCCGCGAAATCCCTACAAGTGATGTTCGATCTGGCCTGAACTAAGCAACATTTGCGGTTTCCATTGTCATTCTGAGGAGCACGGCGACGAAGAATCAATAAAGATTCTTGATTGATTCTTCGCTTCGCTCAGAATGACGGACAGTGAGCTTTGAACAGCTAAAAATTAAGCGAAATCTTCGTAATCGAAGCTCTTACCGGACATCTCGGGACTGACGGTCTCGATCAAGCGTAGCAATGCCTTGGCGGTTTCCTGTGGGGTTTTAAGCGTCACGGGATCCTCTTGCGGATACGCCGCAGCGCGCATCGGCGTACGCGTCCCTCCGGGGTTGAAAGCGACGCTGATAATGCCGTCATCACGATAGTCGTTAGCCACGACTTGCGAAAAACCTTCACAAGCGAACTTCGAGACCGCGTAAGCCCCCCAACCCGCTTTACCGACACGACCCACGCCGCTGGAGATATTGACGATAAGCCCCTGACGCTG
>JBBTGF010000415.1:0-1365 GCA_038041525.1 Elusimicrobiota bacterium
TGGGGATGTGGTTGGCGCTGACCTACAGCGAACGCCCCCGCACTTGGCTCGCCGCACTGATGGGCCTGTTGTGGGCATCCTTCGCGCTGATGCGCACCGAATATTTCCTGGGTTCAGCCTGCATAGTCTTCTTTCTGCTCTGGAAACACCGCTTCAGATGTAAAAACGCTGCGGTCTTCGTCATCTGCCTGATGATCGGGATGTCGCCATGGATCGCGCGCAACTACGCCATCCACAAAAGGATCATCATCCTCAATTTAAGTGGCTCCGATGTCCTGTGGAACACCTTCCACGCCGATTACCACTTCGACGGCGAACGCAAACCGTTCACGCCCGAACTCTACGCGGCCATGGCGCCGGTCAGCGAGATGCAGCGTAACGACATCCTATTCGCGGACATCAAGCGCTACGTCAAAACGCACCCCTGGCGCGCGCTCTATATCGCGATCGGCAACCTGGTACATTTCTGGCGGCCCTATCTAGCGCCCAATGCCGCGGTCGTCAGCGTCACCAAGAACTTGGTCTACACCTTAAGCTATGTACCCATCTTCGTGTTCTTCCTGTTGGGTTTACGGCTAGCACCCTGGCGCGACCCTTTCTGGGTCTTCGTACTGACTTTCATCCTTTACAAAGCGCTCGTGCATTGGGTAGGTTACGCGGTCGTCCATTTCCGGGAAGCGATCGTACCCTTGATGATACCCATCGCGGTCTTAGGCGTCATCGATACTTGGGAGACCGTCTCGACGATGAAGAACAGGGAGGCATGAACATGTCTATAACACCACGACTACTCTTAACGATATCTCTACTGACCGGCCCGCTATCACTGTACGCGCAAATTCCGGCCCCGGCTGTGCGCGCAAGCGTGATATTACGCAACAACAGTTCGACGGCATGGGAAAGGCTCTTAGAGATCGCGCAAGACCAAGGGGCTAGCCTGCAAACACGCACGGCAGCGCTTCACGCCCTGCGCCGTTTCATGGCAAACCCCCAAGTCCGTGAAGAGGTAGCCGCTTTAGTCGCCAAAGACGCCAATATGCCCATCAAAGTCACGGGCCTGCGTTCCTTGGGTTGGGCTGCTTGGGATTCGGACACCCGGCGCTTCCTGGCTGACACGGCCTCCCGCGACAGCAACGACCCGGTGAAGTTCGAGGCTATCCGCTCACTGGGGCAAGCCCGAGGCGACCAGGATGTCTACACGTATCTGGTGCGCAAGCTGGATGCAGGCTGGTCACTGCCGCTTAAATACGCCCTCATTAAAAGTCTTTATTTCGCCGCGATGGACGGCCATGATGACGCGACAGCAACCCTTCAGAGGGCGACGAAAGACACCAACGAACCGATCAAGAAAGCGGCGATCGAGAC
>JBBTGF010000416.1:0-1983 GCA_038041525.1 Elusimicrobiota bacterium
TTGGTGGGTCTGTTTTGATGATCAAACCCGGTCCTGTTTCAGTAAGCGGTAAAGGGAATTGGGGATTTCTTTAAAAACGCCAATTTAACGAGATTCTTTGCGTAGCGCCGAGCTCCCCAAAAGGAGTAAAGGCATAATCCACCTTCTGACCCATGAGTTTAAGGCCAAACCCCATGCCCAGGGCATTGGCCTGTTGCAGTGACGTAGCGCTGGAAAGTAAATACCCGCCCCTGACCGTGAACATGGGCAAGAGCATGTATTCCGTTCCTAGGCTTAGATTAGTTCTGCCATCATAGACTAAACGCCTAATGTCAGCAGAAAGGGCTAATCCGGGGATAACATGCCAAGCCGCGCCCAGGGAGAAAGTTAAGGGCAGCTTCGTAGTCTCGCTGATATAACGGATACCGGGTCCTAGGTTAAGAGCGGACAACCCTAAAGAGATGGGTCTCTGCGCTGAGTTCCAGGACATGCCGAGATCAAAGGCATACCCCTGGCCTTTATCTTGCCCGATCTGACTTTGGATAAGTTTAAGTCCCATGCCAGTCTGCAAACCTGTCATTAGCCTTTGACCATAAGCCAAGGTGATAGCCGTATCCCTAGCGTCAAAGCTGCCTACCCTCTTGCCTGTCTCATCGCGGGCTTCCAAGGCTGGATGCGTCAGAGCAGATACCCCTAAGGCCAGGGAACCCCGCTTCCAAGGCCGTCCAAAGCCCAAGAAATCGAAATTGCTACCAGCCAACCACTCGGAATGCATAGCGGCAAGCTCATTTCTTTTGACGCTGGCTAAACCCGCCGGGTTCCAGTAGATGCTTGTCACGTCATTAGCAATGGCGGTATAAGCTGAGGCCATACCCGTAGCCCGGGCCCCTACACCGATCTTTAGGAAGCTTAAACCAGAACGGGCCTGAGCCTGCATTAAGAACGGTAACAAGATCGTCATTCCCGCGAAAGCGGGAATCCAGACCCAAAACCTTGTTCGTTTATTAATGACACTCACATCACCACCGCCAGCCTGCCGACTTTCTTAATGCTCTGCCCGTTCGACCTAGCATGGATGGTATAGAGATAGACTCCGGTAGGCAAAGAATACACCGCCTGTTCATAGGCGTATTGAGCGGCAGCATCACCTCTAACGATAACACCCGGAGCGTTGTTTAACACCGCTTCATGCACCAAGTCCCCAGCCATGTCATAAACATTGATTTTGACTTCCTCAGCCACGCCCACCTCGACATGGATGGTGGGATTTGCCCCCGCTCTGGCAGGGTTCGGGAAGGCATAGATTTCGCGTTCAGCAAAGCTTGGGTCCGGACCCAGGGCCAGATCACCGATTCCGGCCTTCTTTCTGCCATTACTCTTATCCGAATCTTGATTACCTGGCGTGTCACCTGAAGCTGTTTGCGTTGGCGTAGGTATGACTCCCGCCTGCACAGCTAAAGAATTCCCTGTAGCCTTTACCTCTTTAGCAAAAAGATAACCACCTATCCTGGCCCCTCCGGCTAACATCAATGCCGCCCTGGGCGCATAGAGCGTCAGTCCCGCCTGTACCGAGCCATTAATGGTCACGGCATGGGAACTATCGGAAACAACCAGAAATGTCCCTGATTGCGCTTGCGTGTTAACCATGGCGCCGCCGTTGATAGTGATAGCTCCCTGTGAGAAGAAATCGACCGCTCCGTCGATCTTTAAGCTGGCTTGACCCGAGATATCGATACCGGCAACCAGATAACTACCCGTACTCAAGGTCAAGATATCCTGATTCCTTAAGGTCAAGACCCCATTGACCAGGAACTGCGCTGGAATCAAGTTATTCTGGTTGCTACTTTGTGCCAAGGCAAACAAGGTGTCAAGGCTGATGGGTTCGGCGAGTGCATTTCCGGTCTGGATGATCCGGTTACCCACGATTTGACTGTTACCCGTGACCGTGATTACGAAATGGGGACAGGCTACTTTTCCGTGAACACCATCTCTTTGCGGGGTCTG
>JBBTGF010000417.1:0-1036 GCA_038041525.1 Elusimicrobiota bacterium
TTCGGCGGATTGTATAAACTCCACGATAAACTTTCTTTGTTCGCTATGTATGGTTTGAATTATGAAGGTCCCGGTTTGGCGCGTTCCGAAGGCCGGTTGTTCTCCGAGCGGGCGATCAAACATTCGTTCCTTTTCGAGCCGAGCCTGGAGCTGGGTCCCGGACGTTTGCGTACCAAGTTGTTCTATATCACCGAGGACAGGCGTAGCGGTACTAATGAGATCTGGGGTAAGGGTCTTTACGATTACGATTCCCTGGGGTTCTCGGTCGGTTACGAGAAGACCATCTTTGATTGGAGCGTGTTCCCTTATGTCCGCTGGATGGACATGAAGTTCCCGAATTACACTGACTTGTTGCGGGAATTCGAACAAGGCGGGTTGACCGCCGAGATCGCCGGCGGCCAGATAGACCAGATCCTGACCGCGTATGGCGTGGCTCTGACCAAAAGACCTTATATCATCGAGATATCCTATAGCCTTTCGGATTTCGACAGAGAAAGCGTCGTTGAATCCAATGGCGTGTATGGGTCGAATTTGCAGAAAGATTCGACCTTAGACGCCTCTTTGAGCGGCGAGGTGACCCTGTGGCGTTTCGTGCTCATGCCTAAGGGCGCTTACCGGCAGAAGCGCTCCAATCAGAATTACATGAGGTTCGCTTATTTTGGCGACCCGGCCCCTGTGTTCGTGCCTAAGAATTATGATTTCAACGAGTACAGTGTCGGCGGCCAATTACATTTGAAGGTCACATTGACGAAATCCATCTTCGGGTCTTTGGATTTAAACGACCGCACCTACACTGACAGGCCGCCGCGTAACGCTTCGAGACGTTGCGCTTCAACCTCCTCGATCAGGTTTGCGGAATTGTCGAAGAAGTAGTCGAAGCCTGCCCGCAGAACGAGCGGCACCGGCTTGTCGAGTCCGCGCAAATCGGCACTCGCGTTGCCGCGAAGCCCAAAGCTCATCGCACTGAACACCGGCCCAATGCTGCCGACGGTGTTGAGCACGACCAGTCTGAAATCGCCGCCCAATGTCATCCACG
>JBBTGF010000418.1:0-1097 GCA_038041525.1 Elusimicrobiota bacterium
CATCTTGCGTTGGAAACAGTATATTTTTCAGGCTCATCTTGCGTTGGACAATTCTCAGGATGTATTTCGGGAATAAAATATGCCAATATATAGTTCCTTTTGTGACGGATATCACATAAAAGGAAGGTAAATGGTTTGAAAAATGGCGTTTTTGCTTACCCGATGACCGGTATTGCGCGTGTTTGCTTTATCTGTTATAAACTTTTGGTAGGGGTTAGGGAGGAGTTATGAGCATGCGCAATGGGAGAACCAGCCGTTTGTTCAGACTATTGTCGTCTAACCGTTACACCATCACCATCACACCGCATCAAACCAGCCACCCGAAGAGTTTCTCCTTGAACCTCGGCAGCTTGCTTGCTGTCGCCGTAGCCTGGAGCCTCATCTCGGTAGGTGGGTTCCTGGCGTTGACGCAAAGCGGGGTTTTGCTGGCTAAACTAGGCGACGCCGAACTCTATAAGGCCAGAGTCAAGATTCTGGCGCAGAAAGTCAACGATATGCAGGTGGCTTACGAGGGTTTGACGTACCTTGAAGAGGACATGCGTTACCTATTGGGGATGCAGGAATCCAAGGATTGGCAGGCTGCTTTGGCTAAGATTGGGTCTGCTAAACCCAAGAGGGATACCATCAATGACTTGCTGATGGGTAAGATCACCTTCCAGACCATGGCATCACTTTCGCAGCATTCCAAGCGATATAACGATGAAGCCAAGGCATTGATCGCGAGTGTCGGCGGCCTGATGCTCGATGAGCGTAATGAAGCGCAAAAGGATTATGCGACGCCGACTTCGTGGCCGACTTATGGGAGGCTCACATCAAGGTTCGGTTTGCGTTTGAGTCCGTTCGAGCGTTTCGGGGACGATCCGCGCATGCAATTGCATCGCGGTCTTGATATCGCCAATGCCAAAGGCACTCCGGTGCGCGCCAGCGCTTCCGGCGTGGTGCGTAAAGCCGGCTGGATGGGCGGTTTCGGCCGCGCCGTCGTGCTCGACCATGGTTACGGGTATTCGACGCTTTATGGCCATACCTCGAAGATCGAGGTCTCGGAAGGGGATTTCATCAGCAAGGGCGACATCATCGCTTTCATGGGCTCCACGGGA
>JBBTGF010000419.1:0-7911 GCA_038041525.1 Elusimicrobiota bacterium
AGACCGCCGACCATCTCGAAGACGCATATGCCAGCGTGACCGCGGCTTTGGGTGCCAAGCCCGAGAAGAAGCTGGCGTTCTTCCTATATACCAACCACAACGAGTTCGAGCAGAACCGCGTCGTCAACGTCGGCGAGGGTACCGGCGGCGTCACGGAGGCATTCAAGGACCGTTTCCTGGTGTTCAACGACGGTTCGACGCGATGGTTGCGCCATGTCATCTTCCATGAGTTTACTCATGAGGTCGAGTTCGCGGTCTTAAACGCCGGTTTCTGGAAGTCCGCCCGTCTGCTTAAGTCGATCCTTTATCCGCTCTGGATCATGGAAGGTTTAGCCGAGATCATGTCCGGGGAGATCGATGCACCCATCGACCGCATGTATGCCAACGACGCGGCCACCAGTGATTCGGCGCCGCCTTTCCATATCAGGGACCTGCACAATTTCAATCACCTTAAACCTAATCAGATCACCCGCGGCTACAAGCAGGGGGCTTCGATGCTAGAGTTCATCCGTGACGAATATGGTCAAGATAAACTCGGCGTCATCCTCAAAGCCTATCGCGACCGTTTTGACGTCGACGCGGTCTTGATCGATGTCTTGGGGCTCGATGCGACGCGCTTCGACCGTAATTACAACGAATGGCTTGAGGAGAGCTATGGGGCCGCAGCGCGTAGGCAAGATGAACCCTCCGTCTATGGCGAGAGGCTGACAGAGTCTAAGCCGCCTATACCCATCTTTCGTAAGTCACCGGTCACGACGCATGATGGTAAGTCGTTCTTTTACATCAGCATGCGCGAAGGCTTCCCCGGTATCTATGAACAGGATATCGACAGCGGCAAGGTCCGGCTGCGGGTGGGGCGCAAGTTCGGCGCCTATGATTGGATCGCTTTCGAGGACGGCAACCTCGCCATCTCCGGCGATGACCGTTACGTCTATTTCGTCGGTGAGAAGAATCAACGGGATCAGCTTTACCGTTATGACCGCGCAAAAGGCCGTCTGACCCATAAGGCCATAGAGGAGTTCGAAGCGCTCAAGAGTCCCGCAGTCGACCCGCAGCATCCTGATGAAGTCGCGGTCTCGGTCATGGAGAACGGCCGCTACGATATCGTCATCTTTGATTACGCCAAGGGCGCGGTGGTCGAACGGGTGACCAGTGACCCACAGGATGATGACGATGTCGAGTACCTGGCTGACGGTTCGGGTTTGCTTTACAGCACCGAGATCGCTATGACCACCTCCGGGGTCGCGGACCGTGACCTTTATCTATGGCGGCGCAGTGACCGGTTGGCACAACGCTTGAGCCGTAATCCGGGCGCTGAACGCCATCCCAGTGTGTCTGCCGACGGACGCAAAGTCGTATTCATCGCGGATGGTTCCGGTCAGTGGGACATCTATGAGCTCGACTTAGCCAGCGGCAAAGTCGCGCGCAAGACCCGGGTGATGACCGGGGTATTCGCTCCCAGTTATTCGGGAGCATCGGGTGACATCATGTTCTCGAGTTATCGTGACGGTGAGATGGATGTCTATCGGGGCAGTGCGGCGCGGTTCTTGGATGAGGACGTAAGCGCAGATTTTTCAGCATTGGCGCCGCCACCCGAGCATGAGAAGACCGCTGTCGGTCTGCTCAAAGACCCGGTCGCTTATAAGGGAAGCTTCGGTACTGACCTGTTCTTCCCCGCGTTCTTCTTTTCGACCCAGGGGGGGCTTTTCGCTTTGGCGTATTGGCAGGGTTCTGATTTCCTGGGGTATCACAACATGGCTACGAATTTCGCGGTCAACAGCGGTTATGGCGCGCTCGAGTATTCGACGAACTATTCGTATTCGAGATACCGCACGCAGTATGGACTGGCATTCAAGGGCGCGCAATACCGCGATCCGACTCTTTTAAGCGATCAGGGCGAAGACTTGCGTAAGGTCGAGCATGCACAGATGGGGTTTGCGAGCTATCCGCTCGATAGGTTCAACAGGGTCGAGACCGGCGTCACTTTAGTCGAACGCTATAATTATTTTCCTCAAGATAAGTTCGTGTTGACCAATCTGCAGGACTTGCATTGGAGCCTGCAGTTCGTGCGTGATACCACTAGCGCGCCTTATCTCGTGGTGACGCGCGGTTCACGCTTCTTTGCCGGTTTCAGAAAGGCTTTCGCTAATGGCGACTACGACATCGATTATCTGACTAAATATGCGGAATATCACCAGTATTTGCCTATCGGTACCGACTCGACGATCGCCTCTCGCTTCGCGGTGCGCCAAAGCTATGGGACCGATTACGAGGTCTTTCCCTTAGCCGGCCAGGGTGGCGTACGCGGCTATCCGCGGGAGAGCGAAGCGGACGCCCGGCGTTCGGTCGTGGTCAACAGTCTGGAGTTGCGGGTGCCGCTGTTCTCGGACGTGAACTATCATATGTGGTACATGTTCCCTGATTTTTATTTCAAGAACATCTATCTCGGGGTCTTCAGCGACCAAGGCGTCCGTTATAACGGCAGGATAAGCGATCTGACGCGTGATTGGAAACAGCACAAGGACCAGGATTTCCTGCACTCACTCGGCGTGAGCCTCAAATTCAACACGTTCATCTTAGAGACTTTCCCGCTCTTCGTGTCCCTGGAGTGGGCCAAACGCACCGCGACGCATGGCAGTATCTTTTACGGTTCCATATTCCAGTACTTTAAGTTTTAAAATATCACATAAGCATGAAAAAAGACAAGAATAAGAACAAAGCGCCGCTGTCGCTTCAGCCGTCGCGGCCGTTGTTGAGCGCGTTGCAGTGGCAGGGTCTTGTCGCCGGCGCTTTGATCGTCATCGCCGGTTTTGTCGTCTTGTCTAATGCCGACGCCGCTGCCGCTAATTGGGCGGGCAAGCTTGCTCCTTTCCTTATCATCGGCGGCTATGGCGTTGTCGCCTTGTCCTTATGGCTCGATTGAGCCGCTTGCCCGATATCAAGCGCTTCGCGGTCATCTTCTTCGACGTGGGCAATGTCTTGGTCAAGTTCGACATCCAGCTCATCATCGACAGCTTCGAACGTTTGGCCGGACGCCCCCTTAAGGCGCGCTTGACCTGGTTATGGATGCAGCATATCGGTGACGCGTTCGAGGAAGGGCGCTTGAGCGCGCAAGACTTCTATGGCAAGGCGTGCAAGGCATTGGCCATCGAGATCACGCAGGCGAGGTTCTGGGGGATCATGAACTCATCGTTGTCTCCGATCTATGAGATGGTCGAACTCGCTTCCGAGCTCAAGCGTCGCGGCCACCGGCTCCATGTGATTTCCAATTCCAATGTGGTGCATGGCGATTTCATGCTCGCTAATTATCCGTTCATGGCGTCGATGGACGGATTCACCTGGTCTTATGAGGCCGGGGTGCGCAAGCCCAAGAAGCGTATCTATGAGATCGCGCTTGCGTCCGCTAAAGCCGCTCCGGGTGAGTGTTTTTTCATCGATGACAGGCCGGAGAACGTCACCGCCGCGCATTCCTGCGGCATCACCGCGGTGCTTTGCAAGGACCCGAAAGCGTTGGCCGCGGATTACCTCAAGCAACTCGTGGGTTAGTCGGGAGTTATCTGGGCCAGTGGGCAAGGTAGGCGGCGGGATTTAAAATAGGGATCGATCGGAAAACCTTCAAGGTCAGCAGATGACGGTCGCCGGAGACGATGGCATCGGCATGGGAGGTCAAAGCGCATTCCAGTACGCGATCGTCAGAGGGATCGTTTTTGACCATAGAGATCCTCGTCGTGGGTTCGATGACTTGTACGCTGTCTTTCCATTCTGCCGTGAAGGCGTCGGCAGATAATGGGGTCAGTCTGAACTTCTCGATCAATATCCTTGAAAGTTCGGCCAAAAGTATCGGCGAAGTGAACGCCAGGATGTCGCCTTTCAGCGCTTGATTGACCGCTAGCGCGGGTTTGCCACCGAACAGAAAGGCGGAAACCAGGATATTCGTGTCAAAAACGATACGGCGCATGCGTCAGCGCGTTTTGTTTTCCCGGCGGTATGCAGTGATCAGTCTTGCAACGTCCGTGGGTTTGAAACCATGGGCTTTCGCATGTTTGCGTCCCATGGCCATGAGTTTATCCCAGCGGCGTTTTCTTTCGATATAGAGCCGCGCGGCTTCCCGCAAGAGTTCGGAACGGGTACGGGATTCTTCTTTAGCCAACAGATCCATGGACTTAAGCAACTGCACGGGGAATGAGATATTGACGGTAGAAACATGCGCTTGTCCTTTCATAGGAATAGTATATACAAGGATTGTATATTTATCAATGACAGGTTGCCGCCGGACGTGTACTTCAGGCGGTTCGTTGCGGATCGACGACCGCGAATAAGACCGCGGTCGGCGTTTTATGGACCGGTCGCAGGAAGTCGAGCGTCAGGGAGTCCTTCCACCAGCGGCATTCGATGAACTTTCCTATATAGACGGCCTGCAACGTCATGCCGCTGCTATCAGGTCGAGGCGCCCATTGCGGTAAGGGGACCAGGACATGGGTGATGCCAAGCGCCGAGAGGCGTCGCCGTATCGCTTCAGGGTCGTCAAGTCGCATCGTCGCCCAATCCATAGGCACTAAGTGTTTTGCTTGGTCTTTATAGGGATAGGGCATGAAATGATGGTCGATGACGGCCACGCGGGCATCGGGACTAAGCGCATTGACATACTGCACCATGGCGTAACCTTCGTTCGGATAGTGCCGCTGCAGGAAATCATCCGCGGTCAGTGTGGCCGCATGTAATCTCGCGCTGTATGACAGGCACGTCCAAGCCATCAGCAAGGGCGCCATGAGTCCCACTAGATAGAACGATAGGAGTATCGTATTACCGGTTTTACCGCGTGCGGCGGTGTCTGCCAGGATGTACGCGGCGAGGATGACCCAGATGACTTGGCCGGGCAGCAGGTAACGTGAGAGTATGCCCGGGTCGCCCAATGATAAGAATCGCAAGACCATAGCCAGCGTGCTGATGACCAGCAGAACCAGGGTGCCTTTATTGCGCCAGCGCGGATACAACAATATCAGTGGTGCCAGTATGATCAGCGGGCTTTCGGTGAAGTTAGCGCCGCTACCCCAGTCTTGTAGGAGGTAGGTGAGGAAGGCGCCGAGATTTTTCGGGCTCGCCGCGAAGTGGTCTTGGATGGCTTTTTGTACCGCGTCGTAGGGTAGGGATGCGTTGAGATATATGGGATAGAAAGGACTTCCCTGCGATGACCAAGTGTATAGGGCATGCGGGGCGATGGCAAGCAGGCAGGCGCTGAGATACAAAGCCAAAGTCTTGAGTCTTGCCGATGAGCCATCGGCAAGATAGACTGCCGCCATGGTAACCGCTGCCCCGTAGAACCATGCGGTATATTTGCTCATGGCGATGGCGAGCAGCAGGGCTCCGGCGATCGCGAGTCCGCGGCCATCATTGTGGCGGCGTGCGAGTATCGTGCAGATGCTGCCAAGTATCAGGCAGGCTACGGGTAAGTCGGGCATGGCATGTTGGCCCAAGCGCATGACTTCGGGAGTCGCGTAGACGCCCAGTGCCGCGAGCAACGCGCCGCCTGCAGGCATCTTGATGCGTTTTGCCAGCGCTACGGCTAGCAAGGACAATAGCAGTCCCCAGAAGATGTTGTAGGCCTTGGCGGTGAGTTGTCCGCCCATCTCGAGGGCCGGGATGAACCCCATCTCGAGCATGTGGGAGAAGTAGCTTTGATATTGCGGATAGTCCGGGGCGCTCAAACCCGCGTGGGCCAAGTGCATCTTGGGCAGGTACAAGTGATAGGACAGGTCGTCGTTCTCCAGGGCCGGCAAGTGGTTGGCGGCTATCTGGGAGACGGCGATGAATGCGAAGGCGCATAGACAAGCGATCTCGAAAGCCTTCGGTTTTGACCATGTCTTGCGTTTGAGGGCTTGGTGGGTTTCCCATAGTGACGCGGTTATTTGGGCTAAAGTCAGGACACCTAAGATGACGACGAGGCAAGTGGAGGCTCCGGGCCTAAGCAGGTTGGCCCAAGCTAAGACCCAGATAAGATAGACGAGCATGCCATAGCCGAGCATCGTGCCCAAGAGTGGACGTTCGAGCGCGGTCAGGGACCCGTTGGCGTCCAGATGCATGAGCAGCCAGCGCCCCATCCCTGAACAGGTCAGCAGCACCAGCGCTACGACCAGGAGGTCTTTAGGCAGCGCTACTATAAAGGAAGCGGGCAGGTCCATATCAGAACGGCCAGGCGGTCTTGGCGATATCTTGGAATACGCCGCCAGCGAGGCTCAAATAATAGCGGATGGTGAAAAAGATTATCCAGCCCCAGAAGAAGATCCTTCTAAGTAACGGGCCATTTTTGCGCATGCTTTATTATGCAAAGAGTAAAGGAGGGCTTATCTTCCCTTGGAACCGACGCTAACGAACAGGGGAACGATCCGGCGTTGAAAATCTCGCAGTTGATCGGAAAATGAGCCTATTTTTTTCTTTCTTGTAAACAACGCATTTTCCATGTCGGTCACCGCTTTCATGGCCCTACGAAACGCCCGTGAATGCACGCGCGCTGCGTCCATGTTGGCGAGTAGGCGGCGGCGCAAGTATTCCGGATTCCTCCGGTCCTGAGGGTCTTTGCTTTCCGGCAAGTCGATGGTGACTTCATATATCCTTTCGTCATGATAATCTTCGATTTTAATCATGGCTCTGGTCACGCCCCGGTACCGGCTGAACTCAAACTGCTTGCGGCCAAGTGCGGATTTCATGATTTTGACCGTCCGTTCGGCCACGACAGAACCTGTTCTCACTTTATCTTCAAGATTAAAAAATTCACTCTTCGCTTTTTCGCTATTTGACTCGATCGTTTGCACCGCCCTTTGAGCCGCAGCCCGGATCTCGTACGCGAATGTTTCGATCTCCTCGAAATGTAAAACATCGGAATAAGCATAATCGGCTTTCGATTCAACGCTTGGGAGCCTTCCTTTGATAGCTTGAGCAAATCCAGACCAGGGTACATCGTAGCCTTCACGGCGGCGTTGGGCGATCAAAGAATGGCGTACTTCATGAAGCACATCGATAGATCGGGGCGATGCGTTGTCAATAACATCATGGGGCAGATAGATGGTATTGCAACGCGGACGATACATGGCCCGGAGCGCGCCTAAAGCCTGGGGTTCGTAAACGATACGGGCGCCGCCATGATTGTCCCGCAGGCCGCGCGCGAAACGGTTCAGGGGGGTGATATCGCTCGCGGTAATCTCAATGACCATGACACCATCCATAAAGCGCAGGAAATGGCTTACGCCTTCGGCTTCAAGATGAGCCGAGGCACGGTCGAGTATTTCTTTGGGAGCAAGTCGTTTCGCAGCGCTTAAAAATTGGCTTGCCGCCCATTGGTTTTTGGCCGCCTCGTTGAAAGCTACCGCCGCAGCTAAGCGTTGCCGCGACGTATAAAGCCGGGGCTGCTTCGGCGCTTTGTAAACAGCGGCGCTTTGATACCGCCGACTGGCTTTGCCTGCGGTTATTATCAAGGCATCATACGCGGAACCATAAGGTGGAACATAAGGTCTAATCCCTGGTTCGCGCCCTAAGCTAAATTTCCTTCCGGCATGGCCTCGAGCAGCCGGATCTGTTTTTTTATTTTTGCTATGCGAGGATGGTCTTTTTCCTGCAGGTAAGCCTCCACCCATTGAACGTAGATCGATCTCTTCCGGGGTGAAACCCAAGGACTCGAGAGCGGCTAGGCGGTCTGCGGGTTTGATCGAGTCGAAATCGATAGCCCTACCTTGCTCTTTGGCGCGCCGAAAAACTTCGTCTTTGAAATTGGTCTGCCAATAATCCTGGGTGACGCGGAAAGTCAGGTCGTATTGCCGGGATGTCGCTACTTTTGAGCGTATGGCAAGGATGCCTTTTGATGCCAAAATTTCGGAAAAATTCTCTAAGTTATAAAGGACTGGTTGGCCTGACCATGTG
>JBBTGF010000420.1:0-1755 GCA_038041525.1 Elusimicrobiota bacterium
ATGCTCAAAGGATAGAGGCTGCTATAGGAGTCGTAGCGCGCGTCATAGCGGCCGCCACCGCCATTGATGTTAAGGAGTTTTGCCTGCACGACACGGTTCAAGTCATCGCCGGATGGGAGGCAGTCCCCGGACCATTGCAGGATGCCGACGTCTTTGCTGATGGCGAGTCTTTTGAAGAGTTCCCGCATCATCGAGACCGAGCCGATGGTCTCTTTGCCGCTGTCATAGTCGTAACCCGCGACCTTGATAGCGGACTTCTTCTTCTGCCATTTGAGCGGATGCGTGTATGTGTGCGAGGCGGCCTCGGCGTTCGGTAAGGAAAAGAGTCTCCGGTAAAGGTCATGGGCGCGGTCGTCATCATATTTGCGCATCTCGAAATATGCGGTGATCAGCGATATGGTGACAGGCCAATCTTGGTAGGGCTTTAAGATCTCGTTATAGATGATCTCGCCTGCATAGGACTTGTTGTCCAAGCGGGAGACATTGAAGATGCCGTCGCCGTCGATATGCGTGAAGAAGATGCGTTTGCCCTCGACCGTGGTGACATCGGGTCGGGGTAGGCTTTGGAGTCCGAACGCTTCATCAAAGAAGGTGAACGGGTCGATGCGCCATTGGGTCCGGTCGAGACTTCTATTCTCATAAAGAGGGTAGGCGCCATAGGCGAACCCGCCGGTCGGACCGGTGAATATCACGGCAGAGGCGCTCTGCGGCATGTCGCGGCGGATCAAGGAGAGGTAGACGCGGTTGGCTTTCGAGAGATTCTTGAAACGGTCATAGACGGCGTCTTCGGCAAGAGAGAGCGGGCGTTCGAACTCGACCATCTTGGGTACCTTCGCGGCGACGGCGATGAAGAAGGGGTTCTCGGTGTAGAGGTCTTCGTAGGCGATGCCCAAGTCGTGCCAGAAGTCCTGGCAAGATGCGGGGATATTGCGCGTGCCTTTCAGGGCGAACCCGGGGTGGCCAATGATGACGATCTTCTTGCCCTCGTGCGAGCGCCGTCTCATCCAGCGGCAGTAAGCATCAGGGTCGCCGATCAACGAAGGCTGGGTGAACCAGGTCAAGATGCCGCGCACGCCTTGCATAGCAGCGTCGTCAGGCATGCCCTGTTGCAGGGGCCAGTGGACGACTTCGATGCCGAGGTGGTTTAAAGGCATCTCGGCAAAGAGGTGCGCCGGGGTGAAGAAGGGGTCCGATGACGTCGTTACATCGTAGAACGAGATGACTTTTCTGGCGATGTCAGCCGCGTCGACGCGTAGGCAGGATACCGCTAGCGCTGCGAGTACGCAGCAGAGGCGCTTCATCTCGATATGTCACCTAGATGCATCAGGTCGATCGAGGTCGCGTACCAGTGGTAGCCTTTGGCGCGGCAACGCGCGCGCGATCTTTTGATGAGGCGGCTCCTGATGTCGTTGTCATAGAGCAGGACTAAGACAGGTTTGCCCGTTTCTTTGCTGAAGTCATCGAGCAGCCGTTCTTTTTGAGTCGTTATCTCTGCTTGGGTGGGGAGCGCGCGCCGGGTGGTGAAATCATAGTGCGTGTAGAGGTCTTCGACCGCGACGGCGTCGATGACGTCGCTTAAGTTTTGCAGCAGCGGTAGTCCGTTATTGATGATGATGAAAGCATGCGGATGGCGTTTGCGCAGTTCGCGCACGAACCCTTCCAGCGCCTGTTTGGAGCCGGCGAAATCCTCGGGGTCGGTGTCTTCAAGTTCGAGGGCCACATCGACGGTGTCTAAGAAGAAGCCGGTAAACCCCT
>JBBTGF010000421.1:0-2563 GCA_038041525.1 Elusimicrobiota bacterium
GGCCGCCGCCAGCGTAACGCCGCCTGCTGTCGGGTTTATGTAATACACTTGCCTCCAATCCTCGCCGACTGCAAAATTGATATCCGCAACCGATGAACCGGAGCATCCCGCACTGGTATAGAACGCCCCGTTGGCGCCATCGCTTAGGCCGACGATGGTCGCCGCGCTCACACCGACATTGCTGCCATTCTTCGTCGTCTCGACCGTATATGCCGAGCATTGCCCGGCGTTGATGGAACCCGGGCCGCTGACCACAAGCGTGTCGGGCGCGACATTGCCTCCCACAGAATCCAGACCCGTCGCACCGCCGACCGCGCTGCCGGAAATGAACTTCGTCGGCGAAGTCGATGCCTCTAAAGATATCCACGTATTCCCACTACCGTCAATAACCATTCCATGCGCGAAATCAGTCGCTTGTCCTGTCTTTTGTGGGAACCCGACCGAAAGATTACCTACTTGATCATATTTCCATAAGACAGCCCCTTCGCTACCGGTACCCTCATCGAAGACTCCCGAGACCAATAAATTCCCAGAGCCATCCATCGCGATCGCCGAAGGGATGTCACCACCATGTAAGACCTCGTTATGCCAGAAGACCTCGATCAACTTTGTAGGCGCCTGATTGAATTTTAGGAACGCCAGATCTTTGTTCTTATCAACAGCGGCGCTCATCTTCGCTGTCGCTACGAAAATCTTGCCATCCGCGACCAAAAGCTTAGCGCTCAATATGCTAAGTTCGTCATAATAACCGGCAACCGAAGTCGAAGAAACAAAATTACCGGCAAGGTCGTATTTCCACACGACTAAATCGTAGAGTCCGGATACCGCGCCGGAAGCGACACCCACAACCCACACGTTGTTGGCTGTAACGGCGATATCAAGTCCGATACTACTACCATCAACAATGGGCGCATCCAATTTAGGAAAGCCACCGGCAGCCGCCAGGTTCGAATCATATTTATGGATGAACATCTTATAGCGAGGAGGACTGATGTTGTATTGCACCGCGCCCGTGACCCAGAGGTTCCCCGCCGGATCGGAAGAGATGCTGAATGGGGAATCCTCTTCACTGCCACCGGCGCTGTCGTAGATCGTGCTAGCGACGACTCCCGACCCGTCACTATCCACCTTGACGATCTTGACATTGACATCGCCGGCGCTATCAACAGCACCCAGCGCATAGGCAAAATTGGCGGCATCAAAACTGATGTCTACCTCGAAACCTTCAGCGAATCCGCTCAAGGCCGTAGAAGCGATAGCAACGCCTTGGGCGCTGTACTTGGCCAGCCAATAATTCATCTTATTGCTGTCAGCAGTCACTTGCCACAAAGTACCCGTGCCACCGATGCCCACTACCAACGAATGACTCGCCCCGCTACCCCCACCGGTCGAGTTGATCGTCACATTCAAGAAACCGCTTCCATAGCCCAGATAATCACCACCCGTCCCGTCAGTAGCGCTAATGGTCACGGGGGAACCCGCCGTCGTAGCCTTCTTGTATCTAAAACTCTGCGAACTAGTAGCCGCAGTGATCGACACCTGGGCAGGCGACAAAGGAGACAAGCAGGTCGAATCGGCCTGGCTATAAAAATATCCCGAGTTATCAGAATCACCGGAATCATCTAGAAGTATCTCGCTGGCTGAAATGACGTTGGCGGGATTATTGCTCGAATCACGCGCCTGGACTGTGTACATCGCGCACTCACCTGCATCGATCGTCACCGGACCCGCAGGGATAGTCACACGATCAGCCAAACCTCCGCCTGAAGTGACCGTGACAGATTTCGTGCCATTCTGCGTGGAAAGGTTGTCGCCCTGGGCCACGACGTCGATGGCGGTCAAGGTGACCGGTGAACCTACGGTCGTGGTTTTCTTATAACGGAACTGCATCGAACTGTTGTTATACGCAAAATGGAGTTTAGGCGGAGACATGGGCGACGTACATGTATTGTCGTAACCGTTATAAAAGAATCCCGTGACGTCGCTGTCACCGGGATCGGTCAGATCGACCTCGGTAGCCGCAGTGACGCCCGCTGGATTGTTAGCGGCATCCCTCGCCTCGACGGTATAAAGCGAACAATCCGACGTAGTGGCGGACGCAGGTCCCGCCGAGATCGCCAGGCGGTCAGGGCCGCCGGAAGTGACTGTCACCGACTTGGTGCCGTTCTGCGTCGACAGGTTATCGCCTTGCGCCGCGACGTCGGTAGCGGTCAAGGTGACCGGTGAACCCGTGGTGGTCACCTTCTTATAGCGGAATTGTATAGAACTGCTACTCACCGGGATATTAACCCGTTGCGGCGCTAAAGGCGTAGTGCAAGAGACGTCTCCGGCGCCATAGAATATACCCGAACTGCCATCGGTAAGATCGACATCACTAGCTAAAGTGACTGCGGCGGGATTGTTACCGGAATCACGCGATTGCACCGTATACAACGAACAATCCGACGTAGTGACGGACGCTGGTCCCGCCGAGATCGCCAGGCGGTCAGGGCCTCCCCCGCCACCACCGGTGATCGTCACCGACTTGGTACCGTTCTGCGTGGACAGGTTATCGCCTTGCGCC
>JBBTGF010000421.1:2663-12860 GCA_038041525.1 Elusimicrobiota bacterium
AGGGTGTGACGCAGGTCGTGTCGCCTAAGGCATAGAAGAAACCGGTGTTATCGCTATCGCCCGGATCAGTCAAGTCCACGTCGCTGGTTAAGCTGACAACAATGGCGTTACCATCGAACGAACGCGTATGCACGGTATAGCTTGAACAACTAACGGTAGTCAGACTGGTCGGACCGGCTACGATAGCCAAACGGTCGGGACCGACTATCGTCACCGACCTGGTGCCGTTCTGCGTGGAGAGATTGTCGCCACCCGCTGCATCCGTAGCAGTCAAAGTCACCGGTGAACCGACCATCGTGGTCTTCTTGTAGCGGAAACCGACCGAATTATTACTGATCGGGATATTGATCTGAGTGATGGTACCACCGGAACATGTCACATCACCAGAGCTATAGAAGAAGCCGGAAGCGTCACTGTCCCCGGGGTCGGTCAAGTCGATGTTGCTAGCGGCTGTGACGCCAGCCGGGTTATTGCCCGAGTCCCTGGATTCCACAGTGTAAAACGTGCAATCTGCCGTGGTCATGGACGAGGGTCCAGCCGATATCGCCAGGCGATCAGGACCGCTACTGGTGATCGTCACCGACTTGGTACCGTTCTGCGTGGACAGGTTATCGCCTTGCGCCACGACGTCGATGGCGGTCAAGGTGATCGGCGAACCTGCGGTCGTGGTCTTCTTGTAACGGAAACCGACCGAATTATTACTGATCGGGATATTGATCTGGGTGATGGTGCCACCGGAACAGGTCGCATCACCAGAGCTATAGAAGGACCCGGAGGCGTCGCTGTCACCGGGATCGTTGAGATCCATACTGGTAGCCAAGGTGACGTTGGCGGGGTTGTTACCGGAATCACGCGATTGCACCGTATACAGCGAGCAATCCGTGTTAGCGACGGAATCCGGTCCCGCCGAGATCGCCAGGCGGTCAGGGACAGACACGATGATAGCCACTGACCTCATGCCGTTCTGTGTGGAAAGGTTGTCGCCCTGCGCCGCGACGTCGGTGACGGTCAAGGTGACCGGCGAACCCGCGGTGGTGGTCTTCTGGTAGCGGAAAAACGCCGTGCTGTTACTGATCGGGATATTGATC
The DNA here is from genome assembly GCA_038041525.1 of Elusimicrobiota bacterium. Classification (GTDB taxonomy): domain Bacteria; phylum Elusimicrobiota; class Elusimicrobia; order JACQPE01; family JACQPE01; genus JBBTGF01. The sequence goes on from JBBTGF010000421.1 coordinate 3,752, forward strand.
TTTGCCGGCGACAAAGGCGTGACGCAAGTCGTGTCGCCTAAAGCATAGAAGAAACCGGTGTTATCGCTGTCACCCGGATCGGTCAAGTCCACGTCGCTGGCTGCCAGGACACTGGTGGGATTGCTGCCGGAATCAAGCGAACGCACGGTATAACTCGAACAATCGATGGTAGTCACACTGGACGGACCGGCAGTGATAGCTAAACGGTCAGGGCCACCGCCGCCAGTGGTGATAGTCACCGACTTGGTACCGTTCTGCGTGGATAGATTATCGCCCTGCGCCGCGACGTCGGTAGCGGTCAAGGTGACCGGCGAACCCGTGGTGGTCACCTTTTTGTAACGGAACTGCATAGAATTACTGCTCACCGGGATATTGATCCTTTGTGGCGCTAAAGGCGTAGTACAAGAGACGTCTCCGGCGCCATAGAATATACCCGAATTACCATCGCTAAGATCGACGTCGCTGGCTAGAGTGACTGCGGCAGGATTGTTACCGGAATCTCTCGATTCCAGCGTATACAACGAACAATCCGTGCTAGCGACGGAGTCCGGTCCGGCCGAGATCGCCAGGCGGTCGGGACCAGCCACGGTGAGACTCACTGACCTGGTGCCGTTCTGCGTGGACAGATTGTCGCCCTGGGCCGCAACGTCGGTGACGGTCAAGGTGACCGGTGAACCGGTCATCGTGGTCTTTTTGTAGCGGAATGCGGCAAGACTCTCCCCTGCCGAGAATGTTAGCTTCGCCGACGACAAGGGTGTGACGCAGGTCGTGTCGCCTAAGGCATAGAAGAAACCGGTGTTATCGCTGTCGCCCGAATCGGTCAAATCCACATCACTGGCTTCCAGAACACTGGAGGGATTGCTGCCGGAATCAAGCGAACGCACGGTATAACTCGAGCAATCGGTGGTAGTCGCACTGGACGGGCCATAGATAGCCAGACGGTCAGGGCCAGCATAAGCATTCCCGGCCGCCAAGGCCGAGATGCCCAATAAGACCGTCAAATATCTCTTAATACTCATAACTGAACCCAAAAAGATAATTCGCCGTGTTGTAGTTATAACGATAGACCTTCTCATACTTCATGTTATCCGAAGAGACATGCCCCCAACTCGAATTCATGGTCAGATAAAAATTATCCTGTAGCGGTTTCCTGACGGTCAGGCTCGTTACCATGGTAGTGACATCGACCGTATCGCCTAAATAGGCCCCGGAAACGTCCTGCGCTTTGCGTGACCCGTAATCCTGCATGCTTAAAGACGTACCCAGTGAAACCTGCACCGGCTCTTTACCCCGGCCCACCGACGCGCTGACCCTCGGAGACAGCGAATGCGCGGTGTAATCGTAATAATCCTCGTTAAAGAACGTCCTACCCGCGTCATAACTGTTCTGGTTCGAATCATTGACAGTGAAAGCGTATCCCAAGGACGCCGTCAGCTTGAATGCAGGTACCTTGACCACCGGCGTCAACGCCGAGATGCCCGCGCTCTGCACCGTATCTTTGCGCGTATCCGGTTGATACTGACCGGTGTTTAAGACCACATGCTGCTGACCAAAATCACGCAGTACGATCATGTAATCAGCCTGCAAAATCAACGTGTGCCCAAACGGCGTCACCGGTATGTTCGCACTGGCCCCCATAGAATGATTGAGCGAATCCAAAACCTTGGTTCCAGCGAGTTCACGGCTTAGATCCGAACCCATCTGGGATTCCAACGAATCATAATTGATGAAGTAAAGTCCATAAAAGTCATAACTCAAGCGCACCGAGAACGGGTCCTTGTAGATATACTCCGCCTCCATGCCGACAGAGGGTTTACGGTAGTCGAACAAGCCTTTGCCCCAGTCTTCATTCTTGGTCTCTTGCAAAAGTTCTGTCTTAAATCCCATGCTGGGCTTAAACGCCCACCTCTTATTAGGGCGATATACCCCTTTGACAGCGATCGAATGATCTTGCGACTGCTGGAACAACGTGCCCCCGCCGACCAAGTCGGCGATCTGTTTCGTTCCTTTATATTGCATGGAATAAACCGGGATCAAAGACCATTCGGGCGAGAATTCCATGGCGGGGGACAATACGACGTTGGTGTTCCCTGAAAGGCCGCCCGCCTCGCCCGCGAAGAAATACTGACCTCCGGTGAACGCCGCGTAATAATTCGGGATCATCCTGAATCCCCGTTTTTTGCCATACCAGGAATCCCATATTTCATCCGCTTTCGCCACCGTCGGCGCCTGCGGCGCGCTCGCCGTTTCTGTAGCCTGCTTTTCTCCTACTACACTTTCAGTTGCAGGTAAGGCTTCGGCCACAACGGCCGCTTCAGACGCTTTGTCAGCGGCAACGACGAACACCGGCAAAGTGGCCACCTGCATCGCTTCTGAATAAGCTCCTTTGCTTCCATCTTTACCGACGGCATATACCCTGTAAAAGTAACTCTTGTCGACAGCTAATCCGGTGTCGGCATAGCTATCGCCGGCAGCCGTCCCGACCTGTTGATATTTTTTGCCGTCGATGCTGCGCTCGATAACATAATGTTCGACTTCGCCCGCCTGTCCCGCCAACACCCAGCGCAACTGCACTAGATTAGCGCTAGCCGCACGCACGACCAGGTTCGTAGGCGCAGGTAATCCGGTCTCTGCACGGACTGCTAACGGCATGCACCATAGCAACATGATCATGACCAGCCTCACGGGATGACCCCCGACTGCACCAACGTCTTAGGCTCGACCACTAAATCGATCTTACGACCACCGAAAAGCGACGAAGTAACCACCTGCTCGAAATTCCATTTAAGCAACGTCGCTTTATACTGCGCGCCCGGCGCGATGCCGCCAAAATCCGCCACTTTGGCCACTTCGCCCTCATCGGAGATGATGTAGTTATCCCACTGCGTGGTCACTCCGTTGCCGAACTCCTCTTGGATGCGGTTATGGAACATCCCGTCACTCGGATAGCTGCTCTCGACGTTATAACTGCCTCCGGCATACGTGAACGTGGCATCATCCATGGATTGGATGTTCGAACCCGTCCACGACATCATCGTTTGACCGTTATATTTAATACCGTAATCATTGAAGAGCGTCTTCCAAAAACTCTGCCCGGCCGTGACCGCCTCAACCGCATCGGTGACTGGATTCAAAGCCAGGCTGATATCATCATCGGCGGGCGTATTGTTATTGACGTCGACCAAATGCCCCCCCGATGCGGTCTCCTGAATGGTATCCGTCAGGTTCGAGCGCCCGGTCTCATAATCAGTCAGATAATACGATGGCGCGGTCAAACCACCGGTCAATTGTCTTAGTGCGACGCTTAAATCATCAGGCAGCATAGTATTGAAAGTGCCAAGATAGAAGAAATAATCAAAACGATCCTCTCTGTCGTTTAGAACGACTAACTTGAACTGGTCGCTCCTGGGGCGCATGATATATTGCTCAAGGCGTACGCGATTACCGAAAACATCGATGACCGCCTTGCCTTGCTGATATTCGGCCAGTTTGATCTCTTCAGCGGCAGCGGCTTGGACCTGCTCTTTACTCATAAAAAGTCCGACTTCTTTCTTGACCCCATCTTTTGCTTGCGCATCCTCCCCTTCCTCGTCTTGCTGGCGACCTTCCTCTATAGTAGTCTTCGGACCAAGACCTTCCTCGGTGACATTGATGCGCTCATTAGGATCGAGGAGCGTCTCATTACCCTTATTGTCGGCGACGGACAATGAGCCCTCGTAAAGCTCTGCCGTCGTATCCCCGGTGTCGGGATCGACGAACATGGCGAATTCCGTACCGCGCACCGCGCAGACAGATGTGGGCGTCAACACCGCCAGACGTTTGGAAGTGGTCCTTTTTATCCAGGCTTTGAGCCTGCCAAAATTCAGTTTGAAACGGAATTGTTCCTGACCATCGACGAAGTCGACTAAGAATACGCTTGAAGGGCCGAGTTCGATGCGTGAACCATCTTTGAGGTTGAGCATAGCGCGGGCATCGCGCTCGGTCCTGACCCTGTCGCCGGTGTTAAGGTCTTGGTTGTCCCCTAAAACCGGAGTCCATGAACTCGTTTGTGCCCGCATGATCTGACACCTTCCGTTGATGACTTGTAATTGGGCGGCCGTCTGGGCGTGGACGTCTCCGCGCGCCGCTACACACACGGATAACGTCAACAAAACCGCGATAAAGTATCGTTTCCCCCCACCCATGATGTTGTCACTAGCATGGCGCTAATAACTCACCTTATCTATTACCCTACAAACCCTCAAGTGTCAAGGTGAATTTTTTCACCATCTTCCAAGCCCACCCTCCACTTGTTAGAATAAAATACAACACCATTGGGAAGCGTCCCTTAAAGATGACGTTTTCTGCCAAGGAACGCCCCATTACAAGGAGAAACACCATGAACAAAACGGCCGTTGATAAAGCAAAAGAACATTTCGGGAAACTCGTTGAAAAACAGCTTGAGCGTGTCGAACGACTCAAGCAAAAACAAGATTGGATCGATTTCACCAAGCTCAAACCCATCAAGATCGGCATCTTGGGCGGCGACGGTATCGGTCCCTATATCGCCAAAGACGCCGAACGGGTCTTGCGCGAGATACTCAAGGACGAACTCACCGAAGGCAAGGTCGCAATCGCGACCATCGAAGGCCTGACTATCGAGAACCGCGCGGCCAAGAACAAAGCTATCCCTGACGATGTCTTAGCCGAGATCAAAAAATACCACGTCACACTCAAAGGCCCCACTACCACGCCGCGCAAGGGTGATCCCTGGCCGAACATCGAAAGTGCCAATGTCGCGATGCGCAAAGAACTCGACCTCTTCGCCAACGTCAGGCCCGTGCGTGTTCCCGCGATGAAGGTCGACTGGACGTTCTTCCGCGAGAACACGGAAGATGCCTATATGTTAGGCAGTGACGGTATCAATATCACCGACGACCTGGCGGTCGATTTCAAAGCGCTGACCACACAGGGCTGTGAACGTATCCTGCGCTTAGCCTTCGAGTTCGCTAAAAAGAACGGCAAAAAACGCGTCACCATCGTGACCAAGGCCAACGTCATCAAGACGACGGACGGCAAGTTCCTGCGAGCCGGTCTGGAAATGGCTAAGGAATACCCAGGCATCACCTGCGACGACTGGTACATCGACATCATGACGGCGAAACTCTTAGACGAAAAACGCCGCACTGACTTCGAAGTACTCGTGTTGCCTAACCTCTATGGCGACATCTTGACGGACGAGGCAGCCGAACTGCAAGGCGGCGTCGGCACCGCAGGATCAGCCAACATCGGCAAGCAATACTCCATGTTCGAAGCCATCCACGGTTCAGCGCCACGCATGGTCGACGAAGGCCGCGCGGCCTATGCCGACCCCAGGAGCATGATCCGCGCCGCGGCTATGCTTATCCGCCATATCGGCTACCCGCAAAGAGCCGACACCCTGGAAATGGCCTTAGACATCTGCAGTAATTACGAGAAAAAACTTGTCATCACCGGCAGGTCTAACGGCGCATCGGGAGAGGAGTTTACTAACTATCTCTTCGCTACCATGAAAAAATCTGACTTAAAAAACCGCTGGGAATCGTATCAGAAGGCTTGCGTGCCAGCTTAATAACGCGCCCGTAAGCCTAACAGACTAAAAAGCCCAGACAATTGTCTGGGCTTTTTTATTACTTTAACATCCTGTAGCTACGCTATGTCATTCTGAGCGAAGCGAAGAATCAATCAAGAATTTTATTGATTCTTCGTCGCTACGCTCCTCAGAATGACATTAGATGGACTCGGCTCTCAAATAAAGAAATCTGGATCCCTTAGATTCGACTAAACCAATGCCGAATTTATATCCGGAGAACTCGTCGGTGATGACTTTCCACGACGAGCCTTCCTGATTTACTGGGATATCGACACTGTTGAACCGGGTCCTGCGGAAATCCCTGACCGGATGATTCATAATATCAGCGCCATCCTTCATGATCATCACCCAAAACTCATTTGGTTTTAAGTACTTAGAAAACACCGCGATGCGGAATGGGGCCTGCCCCCGAGCGCGCTGTCCGTTGGCGCCCTTACTTAAAGTCAGCGATTCCTGCAGCCGCTTCGAGGTTTTATACAACGCGTTGACGATCTCAAGGACCTTGACCTGATAACTCTTAAGCGTCGCGTCTTTGGCCTTAAAATCCAGCTTGCCATTGAGCGGTATCAACGGATTCCCGCCGTCATCGTATGAGGCGGTATACATGCCGCCGCCAAGGCTCAAATCTTTGCCGCCTTTGAGCTTGTTCATCTCGACGCTGATCTGCTGACCGCCCCCGTCCGGGGTCATGAACAACACTAACGGTCCCATAGTCGACATGATGCGCGGCTGCTCTTCTTGCCCGGACATGCTATAGGGAACCTCACTAGCGCCGAACTTGCGCTTAAGGTTTGTCCGATAGTGCGTATCCAAGAGACCCGATAATGGGAACATATATTGTTCCGCATTGTCTGAAAGCGTTGAAACCTCCAGGATTTTCTCCTCGACATGGAGTATCTTCCAAACCGACCTGGGGGTCGCTTTCTGTACATTAAGAACGGTGGGCGTTGACGCAAGCTTGTCATTCTTAGGCATGATCGAGAACATGGAATTCAAAGCCAACGCCTGCTTTTGCACATCAAAACGGACAGTTTGCGGATAGGGATTCACTTGGCTCTGCGTCGGTAGCGGAGCCTGGGCCACAGCCACTTGCGCCATGATGACAGTCACCCATAATGTCTTGAAAAGGCTATTCATTTTCATAAGTACCATGACCCCCTTTAGCTACATTAGTCTATTAAAATTTAACTTATTTATAGGACTTGTCAAGGGGTTAAACCCCCAGATTTCAACTCCAAATACCTGATCCGCTCGCCAATGGCTTCGATACTCATACGCAATGACCTCGGCCGTGCGCGCAACGAATTAATACGTTCCCTCTGACGTTGCGACAAATCCTTGCTATCAGCGACCGAACGATGCGCCTGATAGACCTCGCGCAGACTGCCATCGTCGTTGAACGCCGCCAATGTCAAGGTTTGAGGATTGAATATCCAGCGCCCCTTCTCATCGGCATAAAACCCATACTCCGGTTCATAGATGACTTTTTCTGTCTGATTGAGTCTGGCGCTCAATTTGCTCCGCCAAGCTTTCAAGGCCTGTGTTCCTTTATAAAGCCTCTGTTCCTTAGGGCTTCCCTTGCTATAAACGGACAGCGTGACGGCGCCTTCGCCATCCAGGACTGCCTGCTGCAAATCATCCTGCTGTTTAAGATACGTCTCGTTATTCTTACGGTCCCTAGCCTCGGCATACCCTTCGATCTTGACGCCCTGGACCATGGTCGCTTGCGGTAAAACCTCCATCTTGAAACTCCCATCCGGCATGAAGCGCACGTCAGACGCCTCCAATACCTTGACCGCATCGTCATAGGCCTTGCCTCGGGGCAATACTTTGACCCGGGTCTGACGCCAATCGCCGAAGGCACCCGGCACCCTCTGACTTTCCACGAACTCAACGCCGCCGCGCATGCGCGCTAAGATACGCTGGCGTTGCGCCTCGAGATCTTCGCGGCGTTCTTCCATCTGCCGGCGCAACGCCTTGCCGCCCCGCTCCACCCAAAGGCGCGTCTTCTTGCCTGACGCGGTGTCGATCTCCCACTCCTTGTCACGATTGCGCCCGCCCAAAGTCAACGTAATATAATAGGCGGTCTTCTCGAACCATGAAGGCTCCTCTTTTTCGATAAGTAAAGGGTAGCCGCTCGGATCGTTCAAATGCTCCTGCGGCTGCGGGACAACCTTCCAAAGAAACGTCATGTTGGCGACATCCCAAGCGGTCTCCAAAGGAAACCCCCAATCTTCTTGCATCGAACCCTCGCCCTTATAGACTTTGATACGGTCAGCCGTATTAGCTCCGCCGACCCCGATACCCATCGGCAACATCCATGGCATCCAAATAGCTTCAACCACCACTTCACCGGCGAAACGCGCCGTGACCAACCACGGCTTGATCTGCGCGCGCGTCAAATCGCCACGGGATTGCGCCGCCAATTCTTCGGTATACGCTGAAGGCAGCATGACACTGGTGCCCGCACCGGGATTGACCAGCGCCAACGAACGGGCGAACCCGGGGAACCTGCGGCCCGCGACAGGATAAAGCTTATGGTCATCCATATAATGCGACCACTCTTTGGGCAGTCCATCCTCGAGGTCCTTCTTGGAACGGATAGCGCGTACCTTGAAATCAGCGTCGACTTCGACAGCCCCCCACTCACGACCCCAGGTCGACACGATCCGCTTACCACGCGCGATGACCCGAGTGTTCACAGACCCATCGAGCGCCGTCTTCACGACTTGCGCGATCGAACCGGCGTCATCAAGGCGATAGGTCATATCCTGCGTGGCGTATAAACGTGACGCGGATTCCTTTTTGACCGCCTCCCTGAACTCATCGGTAGAAAGATAGACCTTCAAGAGTTTGTCGTGTCCATCGAGCAGGAATCCCTGCGCTGATTTAAGATGCACATAAGCCGCTTGCGCCGCTTTGGCTACGCGCCGCGTCGCTTCACGGCTCAGACGCTCTCGTCCCTGCTTGGTCGTCAAGACCTCACGGACCTGCCGCTTGAACTGCGCCAGATCCCTGCCGTCACGCACCGAAGACAACAACTCCGGGGTAGCGCCAAAATATGCGAAGACCTTAAGTTTACGCATCGGGGCATCGTCTTTATAGATGGCATGCGACTCCACGCGGGTCATCTTGCCGTATGCGTCATTGACCTCGAAAACCAGCAACCTGCCGTCACGCAGCAATTCCTCGATAGTCCATACCCTTGTCGCCTTATTGTCAACAAAAATATACCCCGCATCCAGATACGTCTTCATGATCTTCGTCTTCCAGAATGCCCGGGAAGCGAACGCGTCGATATCAATAGGCTTTTTATCAGCGGCGCCAAGCAGCTTCAAGCTCCCCTTGCGGACTTCCTCTATAGCCTGGGCTTCCAGGATGATACGCCAGGACCCCGCGTCAACAACCTCGGCATCAGCAGGCCCGTCATCTTCAAGCTGTGGATCATAAAGCATGAACGAATCCTGCGATCCCTCGAACTCCTTGCGTTGTCTGATG
>JBBTGF010000422.1:0-4264 GCA_038041525.1 Elusimicrobiota bacterium
CGGAACTGCTGTTATCAGGCAGAACTGCGGCTATCGGCCCGGATGGAAAACGCTACTTCGCCGACCACACGAACTCCCGCATCGTCATCAGTCAGCTCGACAAAAACAGCCAATGGCGCCAAACCGGTGTCATCAAAGGGGGGGCGGCCGGCGACGGCTGGCTAGCCCGGCCCGCTAGCCTGATATTCAGCCCGGACGCAAAGATGTACGTTGACAACGCGTTTCGTAGCGACATCCTGATCTACGCGCAAGACGCTAAAGGGAATTGGCATTACGATGACCGGATACCGCCTCTCTATAATTTCGGCGGAAGAATCCTCAAATTCGGCCCGGACGGCGACCTCTACGTCGGCGGCGGCGCGTACGTCAAGCGGCTCAAACGCGACGCGCGCGGAAAATGGAAAGAAGCAGAATCGCTTTTTACCACGGACGCCACGCGCATGCCGGATTTCACCTTCAGTCCACAGGGCGACCTCTACGTCATCGGCGACGCCGTGATAGACCATGAACTGCAAGGAGCCCTCTTCATCTACCGGCGCAACGCCCGCGGCGGCTGGCGGCCACTACGCAAGATATCGCTACTGAAACTCTTCGCCCATTTAAGCGAGGAAGTATACGTCCAGAACCTCAACTCGCTGGGATTCACTCCGGAAGGACTCTTCTACATCGCCGGCAGCAACAACAGGATCTATTTTTTTGCCAACGCCGCGTCTCTTGCTCTGGCGAAGCTCGGCAACTTGCCGCAAACCGAACAACCTGCCCTGCTCGAAGAAGTCGATGTCATGCTGCGCAACGAACCCGACATTGGCTTGAGCTTCATGCTGACCCCGTCTATTCAGGATAGCATGGCGGCATGGCGCACACTCGCGCCGAGCTTGGCAAAACTTGACGTGAAAAGGAAAAAAATCATCGCCGGGGTTGATTTTAAGAATAAAACGGCGCATAGCTTTTTAAACCGGCTCTCCGTCAACGAGTTGCGCCTGCTGGCGGCCTTAGAGGACTTGCATTACGGCGCTAAAGGCGTCCTGCTCGGCCATATCGAGCGCCTATTGGCCATCAAAAACGTCAGGAAAGACCGGGGTTCCCTGCGCGGCGTCTTGCGCGCGTTGTGGGGCGCCTTTGTACTCACCCGTCGCGGTGCGCTGCAGGCAGACGCCCTGGCGGCGCTGTTAGCCAGCCTGCAGAAAGATAACATAGGCGCTGCCAAAGACCTGTTCAATTCCATGGCTTATGGCGATACCAGACTCGTCGAAGATTTCAACTTTGAGCGGCGCCTCGGGACCTATCTGAAGAAGGATCAGGCCCCTGACATGGCTGCGCTCTATGCGCAATGGCTCGATTTTTTATCGGCAACCTTATTCAAGCGCTTAGACTTGAATCCCGCGCAAGCGCGGGCGCTTAAGACCGACTTCAAAGAAAGGGCAAACGTCTGGAATATCTCCGGGTTCCTGCAGGACCTCTCCATACATAGCGCTTTCTTAGTCGCCTCCGGGACAAAGATTGCGCGCACCCTACTAATCGAATTGGCCGGCAGTCCGACCGACCCCGACGACTCAAGGTTCGTTTACAGTCAACGCTATGACGCGGTGAAAACCGCATTCGCCAAGTTCCAAGGAGTGGCTGAACGCTGGACGCAGGAATACCGGCAAGAATCCAAAATGTCGGCCCACCGGACTGTCGACCCGTTAGCCAACGCACGCGTCCAACCTGCTACCTGGGGACTGCATTTAGCGCAGATCAAGGAACATCTAGGGAATGAATGGGAGAGTGGGCGAACCAGAGAAAAGATCGCCACGCTCAAAGCAAAGCTGGCAGCAGGCGGGGAGCTCTCCGACAGGTCGGACGCCGCCATCTACGCCAATTACTTAGAGCAGATGCTCCCGGCTTTTGAGCAGGTCTTGGGCAACCTTAAGCACAATAAAGCCCCGCCCCAGGAAGCCCTGCAGGTCTTATTCCTTCTTTTAGCCAAACAAGACCTGATCAAAGACATCCTGCCCGACCTCGCTAATACGCTGACCGACCTAAGGAACCTGCATAAAGAGATGCGCGCCATTTCCAACCCAGACTCACGACTCACGACTCACGACTCACGACTTGCTTTAGAAGTCACCGACGACCCTGTCGCCATGCTGGTCATGGGGGAAGAACCTTTCGTCACCTGCCAGCGCTGCCTGGAATCCAGCGGCCAGACCTCCAGAGGGGAACTGCTCAACCGTCTGCGCTTGGGCCAGATCAAGCTCGCCAATATCTATCAAGGCGAGACGCTGGTAGCGCGCACTGTGCTAGAACTCGGCTGGGCCTCTGCCAATGAAGCAGAAGACCGCGTGCCAGCGCTATTCGCAGAACGGCTCTATGTCGCGCAAGGCGAGACCATCGATCTTGCCGCTTTGAAAGATCTGATAACAGATTATGCTCGACACCTTGATGTCTCATTCGTTTTTTGGGGGGAGACCGATAAGCACGATTCTTGGCAAGCGCGCGAGACTGGCTTGCAGCAGATCGCCTACCAACTGCTCCCCGCCAAAGGCGCCCTCTACCGCGACAGCTTCTCCGGCGATAATGGCAAGAATCGAGCTCTAGCAAGCGCGCTTAAATCATCCGCAATACAGCAACGCGGCTTCGCCGGGGCGGGGATACTGGCCGCATTGGCTGCGCTGCCAGTCCTGCCCACGCTCATCCACTCCGTATTTCAACCCTCAACCCTCAACCTTCAACCTTCGCTATTGCTCACTTTGGCCGCCTTGCCTCTTATCGGTGTGGCGCTAGGCCCTTCAAGGTACAGCAAAAAAAGTGAGATACTCGACAAACTCTCAAAATTCAATCACGTCAGTCTTAACGATCATTCACAATATGAGGTACTTTCCGATATCTCAAAGGAGCTTTCCGCTCAACCAGAAGCCTTCCGCGATCTTGTTAATCTCGCTCTAGATAGAAAAGACTTCACTTACGACACGAATCAATGGATGGGAATAGTCTCAGGCATAGATCCGATCGCCCGCGATCTGGCAAAAACGCTGAACCTCTTAAGGTTGATCGAGCAAGCTCGCGCCAATAATCCGGCCCTGGCGTCGGCCGCTGCTAAATCTCCCTTGATTCTGGCCAAACTGCTTAAAAATCTCAATATCATCTACGCTGCCCACGCAAAACTTCCCTTAAATATCACAGAAAAAAATTTCCACATCGCAGCTTTTCGAGACGATTACCAATCCTGGGTACGTCAAATATCCCGATCGCTTACCCATATCGTCAATCACGCGCCCCAGACGTTGACTAAACCGCTCATCAAAGACTTGCAAAACGAGCTTTTAGAGCTGGCGACCCGCCCGGGGGGCAAACTTAGTCCGAACGCCATGCTTGAATCACAAGTCGCGCTCAATAAATTAGACGCCTTATACGCAGCAGCGCCGGACACGCTCAAAATAGACGCCAGCCAAACAGACAGTTGGGACGACTTGGTCGACAGTTACGGGGTCGAACCTGCTGAAAAACCTTCCGAACCTTCCGGGGACGCTCAAAGCGCACCTTCTCCGGAACCCCTGCAAGCAGCCCAAGATTTCTCGGACATCGAAAAAGCCAAACAGATCATCATCAATTCCGAAAAGTATCTGAATGATGAACCACGCTTCAAGGCTCCCGGCCCTGATGCGCAAACCCCTTACCGGACGAGCGCCTACCAACAAGCGCTAAGCCCCCGAGATATCCTCAACCAAGCCCTCTTGACCGTTGAACGATTCCTGCAAACTCCACAACCCGCAAAACAGGTCTCCGCATTAGTACAAAACAACGCCTTTCGAAGCAGTCTATACTGGCTGACGATGCAGGAATATCCACATCCCGGGGCGCTAGCGGGCACGCCCAGATATCCCCATGCAGCTACCGCCATGGCCCTCGTTAATAAATATTGGCCGGAAAAATACTGGGAATCCAGCGATCCTTTAGACTACCTCAGACTGGCTATTATCGGTAGCGGCATCCTTAGTGTGCTTCCCTTCCTTATTTTTACTCTGGTCCAAAGCTGGCTGCGCTACGGCGTCGGCATTCCCTTGACCGTCATCGCCCTGCTGCCCACGCTACTAACGATCAAATCAGCCATCAAATACCGCAACGCCCCGATCTTGAAAGCCTTAAGAGAAGAAAAAAGCGCGGCTAGGATCCGAGTCAAGGCCGCAAAGCTGCGGGTAGATCCCTCTGTCACCCCGAACGTCCTCCCTGTCATCCTGAGCGAAGCGAAGGATCAATCAAGCGATTCCTTTATTGATTCTTC
>JBBTGF010000423.1:0-13968 GCA_038041525.1 Elusimicrobiota bacterium
TGGCTTCTTGCTCTGCAGCTTTAGCTTCCTGCGCCTCGGCGCGCAGGGAAGAGGGCGCAATGACGCTTGAGCATATCGATAGCGTAGCTATCAACATGAAAGGTAGTCTTAGCTTGAGCGCTAAAGACTTGTCCGTTGTCGCTTGTGTCGTCATATTTCTCCTCCCTGCCATATCTTACGCATATGCTAACACGCATCCGTCGGCGCTACCTAGGGTCTTAGGGCCTATATTTAAGTGACCCTAAAGTCCTATATCGATATAGGACTTTAGTCCCTATAGACAGCATAGTCTGCAAGGAGGAAAAAAACAATATAGAAGTGTTTTGTGGGGCTAATCCGGGAAAAGTTGTTCTGCGGCCTTGAGCATCCCTGTCAAAGCGCCTACGCAATAGCCTACGCCTATGAATAAAAGGAGTATCCCTAAACCGATGCCAGCGCCTCCGGCTACGGCTGCCGCTGTTGACCATCCGGCGCTCTTGATTAAAAGCGATCCTAAGGCGACTCCTGTCGCCACCCCGGTTACAAGTCCCGCTACCGCGCCCAAGGCCACGCCTTTTTTGATGTTACCGGTGACAATTTCTTTGGCTGGCCGTGCGTCCGCGATCTTCTCATCGCCGCCTTTTTTAGATACTTTTTTTGTGATATCCTCAATTTTCTCCGGCGGTTTAGGTAAAGTGATTTCTTCCTCAGGCAAGGTGGGCGTGGTCGCCATGTCGTCATTGGCGGTCTTAGTAGCGACTGTCTCGGATTTCGCGGGGAGCTTGACTGGCCGGGTCGCGTCAGGTTTGGCCGCGCTGCCATTGAAATCCTTATCAAGGTTCTGCGCGTAGCGGTTGACGTTGTGCAAGGGTTCGACGATGATGATCTGCGCGACGAGTGGTTTTGCCGAGAGCAACAGAGCTATGGTGGTCAGTGCCGATAACATGGTTACCTCCGGATGCAACGTATGGATTATACTATGCGCCGCTGCCGCAGCAGCGTTTATACTTCTTGCCGCTGCCGCAGGGGCAGGGGTCGTTACGTCCGATGCCGCTTTTGTCTTTACGGGATACCTGTGCCATGCTGACGAGCGGGGCGGTCTTCTGTTGCTCTTGACGCTGCATCTCTTGCGGCAGCGGTATACGGAAGAGGAATTCGACGGTCTCGTCGCGGATCCTGTCCATCATCTCTTCGAACATGCGGAAAGACTCTTTTTGGTATTCGATCAGCGGGTCTTTTTGTCCATAGGCGCGCAGGCCGATGCCTTCCTTGAGATGGTCGAGCTCGTAGAGGTGGTCTTTCCAGGCGATGTCGAGTACTTGTAGTAACAGCGTGCGCTCGATCTCTTGATGCGAAATCTCCGCTTGCGCGAAGGCTCCTTGGCGCGCCGCTCGGATCGAAGTGGTCTCGCTGGCGAGCAGTTCGCTAAGGCTCTCGGTGGTCTGTGAGAGGATATGCTGCGGTCCGGTCTCGAGTTTGAAAGAGCGCTTCAGCCACGCCGCCATGCTTTCAGCTTGCCAGTGTTCGGGATGCGTCTTGGCAGGGCACCATAGGTCGCGATGGTATTCGAGGGTCTCTTCGATCATGGCTTCGATCTGTCCGGTGACATCGTTGCCGTCTAAGATGGTGTTACGCAAAGCGTAGATGGCTTCGCGTTGTTTATTCATGACGTTGTCGTATTCGAGCAGTTGCTTACGGATGTCGAAGTGATACATCTCGACCTTACGTTGGGCGTTGCCGATAGCCTTGGTCACCCAAGGGTGTTCGATGACCTCTCCTTCTTCCATACCGAGGCGCTCAAGGATCCCCGAGATGCGGTCACTGCCGAAAAGACGCATGAGCTCGTCATCGAGCGCCACGTAGAAGCGGGAACTCCCGGGATCGCCTTGACGTCCGGAGCGGCCGCGTAACTGATTGTCGATACGCCGCGACTCATGGCGCTCGCTGCCTAGGATGTGCAAGCCGCCGGCCGTCACGACCTGCTTCTGTTCCTCGGCGTCTGTGGGATTGCCGCCTAAGACGATGTCGGTGCCTCGCCCTGCCATGTTGGTGGCGATGGTCACCGCTGCCTTTTTACCCGCCTGCGCGATGATCTGCGCCTCCATCTCATGATACTTGGCGTTTAAGACATGGTGCGGGATGCCTTTGTGGCGCAGCATGCCGGAGAGCTTCTCCGATTTCTCGATAGAGCGCGTACCCACCAGTACGGGTTGACCGCGTTTCCAGCAATCCTCGATCTCCTTGACGATGGCCGCGTTCTTCTCGCGCTCCGTGCGGAACACCTGGTCGGCAAAATCCGTTCGCGCCATACGCTTGTTGGTCGGGATCTCGACGACGTCGAGCTTGTAGATCGACCATAATTCCGTAGCCTCGGTCATCGCGGTGCCGGTCATGCCGGAGCGTTTCTCGTAGAGTTTGAAGAAGTTCTGGAAGGTGATGGTGGCCAAGGTCTGATTCTCTTCTTTGATGCGTTGGTTCTCTTTGGCTTCGATGGCCTGATGTAAGCCGTCGGACCAGCGCCTCCCCGGCATCAGGCGGCCGGTGAACTCATCGACGATGATGACCTCGCCGTCTTTGGTGACATAGTGTACGTCGCTTTTATAGAGGTGGTGCGCGCGCAGCGCTTGCGTGATATGGTGCGGCCATTCGGCTTGCACGTCGTCGTAAAGGTTGGGCAATCCTAAGAGGCGTTCACAGTGCTTGACGCCGTCGGCCGTAAGACTGGCCGTATGGCTCTTCTCGTCGATGATGGCGTCGTAGCCGGTCTCAAGCGATACGCCTTCGTATTTCGCCTTGACCTCGTCGGCTTCGGTGATGAGTCGGATTTTTAAATGCGGGACGACCCGGTTGGCGATAGCGTATTTTTCGGTACTCTCTTGCGCCGGGCCGGAGATGATCAGGGGCGTCCTGGCCTCGTCGACTAAGATCGAGTCGACTTCGTCGATGATGGCATAGTGGAGCTTGCTTAAAGTGCGTTCATGTTTGCTGCTGACCATGTTATCGCGTAGATAGTCGAAGCCGAGCTCGTTGTTAGTGACATATGCGATATCTTTGGTGTATGTCTGTTTGCGTTCTTGGCTTTTAAGGTCATGTTGGATGAATCCGACGCTCAAACCCAGATATTCATAGATGGGTTGCATCCAGGTGGCGTCACGGCGCGCCAGGTAATCGTTGACCGTGACGATGTGGACCGGGGCTTTGAGGCTGTTCAAATAAGCCGGCAGAGTGGCCACCAGCGTCTTGCCTTCGCCGGTCTTCATCTCCGCGATCTTGCCTTGGTGCAGGATGATGCCGCCGATCAATTGGACGTCGAAATGGCGCATGTTGAGTACTCGCTTACCGGCCTCTCGTACGAGCGCGAAGGCTTCCGGCAGTAAGCTGTCGAGCGTTCCCCCTTCTCGCAGGCGCTGGCGGAATTCTTGTGTTTTCTTGGGGAATGCTTCCGGTGGCAATGCCGCGGTCTGGGGCTCAAGCGCATTGATTTCGGCGACCACCGGCGCGATGCGCTTGATGTCGCGCTCGCTTTTGGTGCCAAAGACGGAGCTTAAGATCGCTGTTATCATTGCAGGAAATCTTGGTTTCTGAGTTTTCTATGGTAAGTTATAGCAAAACGATGCGCTTCGTCTCTGATCCACATGCAGAGTTTGAGGCCCGGGTGTGTCTTGGGCAAAGAGATCTCGCAAGGTTGACCGATTTGCGGTCCGGCCAGATAAAGGGTTTCTTCTTTTTTTGCTAACGAGCAGAGCCGTGGCCAGCGCTTGAGCGCGCGGTTCTCGCGCATCACCGTCGTTAATGCCTGGTTTGCGCTGCCGAGTTGCCCGATACCCCCGTCTATCAGGAACAGATCGGGCATGGGTCCGCCGTCAGCTACGAGCCGTCTTAAACGTCGGCCTACAGTTTCGGTCATAGTGGCGAAATCGTCGATGCCGCAGACGCTCTTGACGCGGAATCTCCTGTAGTGTTCTTTGTGCGGTCGGCCATCCTGGAAACAGACCATGCTGCTAACGGGCTGCTTG
This sequence comes from Elusimicrobiota bacterium, assembly GCA_038041525.1. Classification (GTDB taxonomy): domain Bacteria; phylum Elusimicrobiota; class Elusimicrobia; order JACQPE01; family JACQPE01; genus JBBTGF01. The sequence continues at coordinate 3,996 of JBBTGF010000423.1, forward strand.
CCCATGATGTTGGAGTTGTCGAAACCTTCGATATGTCGTGGATGTTGCGAGAGTCCGAGCGCGTCGGCTAAGGCGCTTACGGCTTCTTTGGGTTCGTAGAGCGCGGCAAAATCGCTTTCCGTGACTTCGGCGATGACGACTTGTTGGGCGATGTGGTCTAATCCTTGCAGATAGGTTTTGATCTCTCCGGCTTTTTCGAATTCGAGTCGGCGCGCCGCGCGCGCCATGGCGGACTTAAGATGATTCCTTAGCCTGACGCCCGGGCCCGAGAAGATGTCTATGGCGCGTTGTGCGATGCGTTTATAGCTCGCTTTGCTGATCTTGCCCGCGCAAGGCGCCGGGCATTGCCCCGTATGGTAGTAGATGCAGGATTCGATCTTTTTTACGGGGAGCTTCTGGCGCAGTGAGAAATTCCAACGGCAGGGTCTAAGCGGCAGCGTCCCGGTGCGCCAGAGCCAGCGTAACAGGCCTTTGATCTTTCCCGATGAGGGATAAGGTCCGAACGCTTTCGCTCCGGGCGGCAAGGCTTTGCGCCGGGCCAGGTAGATACGCGGGAAATCTTCTTGGGTAGTAAGGATCACATAGGGGTAGGATTTGTCGTCGCGTAGCATGGAATTGAAGGTGGGTTTGAGTCTTTTGACGAGGTGCTCTTCGAGCAAGAGGGCTTCCCGTTCGCTGGCGCAGACCTGGAAGTCGATGGAGCGCACCATTTCCATGAGTGCGTGGGTCTTAGCGGCGAGCCCTTTGTCACGGAAATAAGAACTGACCCGCTTTTTAAGGTCGACGGCCTTGCCGATATAGACGATCGCCCCGGCCGCGTCTTTCATGAGATAGATGCCGGGTTTATGGGGCAGTTTGTGGATATCTACGGCCGTACGCATCAGACGATTATCGCAATAAAAAGAACCAGCCCTTCCGCTAAAACGGAAGGGCTGGTTTGTTGAGAACAGGACTGCCGGTTAAGCTTTCAGGCTTTCCGCGACGCGTCCGACGAGCTTAGCTCCCGGTTTTAAAGTAGCCGCGCCTTCCTTCCAGTTGGCGGGGCAGACTTCTTCGGGGTGTTTGGCCAAGTACGCGTTGGCTTTGACCTTGCGCACGAGTTCGGCCGCGCTACGTCCGACATTGAAGAAGTTGACCTCGGAAGCGGCCAGCTTGCCGTCCGGGCTGATGATGAAGGTGGCGCGTAGCGCCAGCCCCGTGGCTTCGTCATAGACGTTGAAGAGCCGGGTGACTTTGCCCGTGTGGTCCGCGCCCATAGGATAGCGCACGCGTTCGAGGAGCTTTTCCTCGCGCTGCCAGGCTAAGTGCGTGAATTTAGTGTCCGTGGAGACCGAGACGACCTCGGCTCCGGCCTTGACCAACTCGTCATATTTATCGGCCACGTCGGCTAATTCCGTTGGGCATACGAAGGTGTAGTCCGCCGGATAGAATACGAGCACGGTCCACTTACCGCTCTTTTTGAGCTGGTCGAGTGAGATCTTGCCGAATTCACCTGTCTTTGGGGCATAAGTATCGAGTTCAAAGTTCGGCACCATGTCGCCGACTTTGACTGTCTGGATGTCTGTCATGATTCCTCCTTGATCGCTAGCGATCGTGCTGAATCTGTTGGATGTATGAGTTTAACCGTTAATAATACTTCTTTTTTGTCGCCGTGTACGCAAGCAGGGATAAGCCTAGAAAGCTGCTGATTGAAGACATCATGGCGATGCCTTGCGCGCCGTGGCTGGTGACGAGCAGTGCGCAGCCGACGCTGTTGACGGCTAACTGCAGGGCGCTGACCTTGACGATGCTTTTGACGTCTTGATGCGCGTAGAAGATAGAGATGAAGATCTTTTGCAGCGAGTAGAAGACCAAGCTTGGCGCGGCGCAGGCCAGGACTTCGGCTGTCAAGTTAGAGGCAGCCAGATCGAAACGGCCGTGGTTATAGAGCAGTCTTACGATCGCAGCGCCTAAGAATATGTACGCCAATGCCGCAGGTACTTGCAGCAAGGCGATCATCTTGATGCCCTTATACATTGGGGCGCGGATCTTGTGAGATTCTTTCGCGGCCACGTTCTTGGCGAATTCGGGTAGCGTCGTGGCGAGCGCGCCGACGCCGATCAAACCCAGCGGCAGTTGGATGAGCCGGTTGGAGTTATAGAGCGCGGTGATCGCACCTTCTTGCGCCCAACTGCCGAAGAACGTATCGAGGAAGGAATTGACCTGGTCGAGCGCGAAGATGAACATGTAGGGACCCAGTAGTTTCAACGACTTCTTGAGTTCCGGATGACTGCCGCTTAAATTCTTGCGCGTGAAGTTTCCGATGGTGGCGGCGAGTTGCGGGATGAGGCAGGCGTATTGCAAGATGCCACCTGCCAGCGTCGCCCATGCCAGGCCCGTGATGATCGCGGGCATCCGATCGTGTCTTGCCCCGGGATCGCCTTGGGTGGCCAGATAGAGGATGATAGCCGCTGATGCCAGCGCCGGTGACAGGCTCGAGATGAAGAATCGGCCATGAGCCTGCAAAGTCGCCTGTGCCCATGCGGCCAGGGTGACGAAGAGCAGGAACGGTAGCAGGATGCGCGTGAGGCGTTCGGCCCACAGGATACGTTCAGGGTCGCCGTGGAAACCCGGCAAAAGTGCGGCTGTCAGCGGTCCTGCCAGGATCATGCCGGCGGCGATCAGCGGTACTAAGACTAGGATGAGCTTGCCCGCGTATGCGTGCGCGAAGGCCTTAGCGCTGTCCTTGTCTTTGGCGAGGATGGAACTATAGACCGGGGTATATGCCGCGTAGAGTCCCCCTTCTCCTACCAGGCGCCTGAACAGGTTGGTGATCCTGAAGCTGGCGAAGTAGATGTCGGCCCAGTAGCCGCCGCCGACGAAATAAGCGATGGCCAGGTCGCGAACGTAGCCTAGTATCCTTGAGATCAGGGTGGCGGCAAAGAACGAACGGAAATTCTTCAGCACGTTGGGATTATTTCATATAATCAACCCATATGGCTAAGATCAAAAAGACAGGCCGTCATACGCAGGCATTGAAATCAGCGAGGCAGGCATTGAGCCATCGCGTCGAGAACAATGCCAAACGCAGTGTCGTCAAAGATCTTGGGAAACAGCTGACCAAAGCGCTTACCGCTAAAGATACCGGCAAGGCCAAAGAACTGGTCACCGGCATCTATTCAGCCCTGGATAAAGCTGCCAAGACAGGCGTTTTTCACTGGCGTAACGCGGCTCGTAAGAAATCAAAATACGCCCGCCAAGTCACACGAGCATTGAGCGTCCCTGTCGCCTAAGCGTTACCGGCTAAGTCTTCCCAGCGACCAACGGCTTCATTGACAGCGATGACGGGTTCAAGCGTGCCCGTTTTGATGTGGCGCTCGGCGTCGATGACGGCATCGTAACAGCGCGTGATCCTGTCCCAATCCCATCTGCCGATACGCAGGCTGTTTGCGTCTAAGCCCGTGGTGCGCGCCGCGCGCAGGCCAGAGCGCGCCAACGCGAGCTCGTGGACATTGTCGGCCATGACCCGCAGAGCTTGCAAGGCCAGCGTCCCCGGACTCTCGTTGCCTTTCTCAAAGATCTGTCCGAGAGATTCGCGTATCTGCATAGATTTGGCGCCTTGCGCTGTGGCACAAAGTAGCGTTTGGCGTAACGCGTCTTTGAAGCGTGACCATGACAAAGTCTCCGGTATGGTCTCGGGGCCCAAGAGTTCGGCCATCACTTCGGCGTCGACCGTCGTTTTGCCTGCGCAGCAGAGCTCCAGCCGGTCGATAAAATTCGCCCAGAGATAGAGGTCGTTGGCGCAAGCCTGTGCGGCTTGCGCGAGCAGGGCTTCCGGCAAGGGGACTTTCTTACGTTGCAGTTCCCCCTTCGCCCAGGAGAGGGCTTCTTGCATGGTCAGTTCCGGGAAGAATGTCACCACACAGCGCGGGTTAGCCAACGCAAAACCCTCGATGGGGTCGCCAGGATCAGGCTGATCATCCCCGGCGACGCAGATGACGACCTTATCGCCGATGGCGCTGGTGTCGGCATCGAGCCAGTGCTCGAGGATCTCTAACATCGCTTTTTTTGAGGCGACCGTGGCTTTGGCCCAATTTTCTAGGATGATGACCTCGCCGCCCGCGAAGAGTTGCTGTTGTGAGATGCTGTTCCACAGCGACTCCTTGTCGAAATCTTTGCCGTCTAGGAGTACTTTTGAGAACCCGGCGCATGTGGGCCGCTTGCAGAGCCGGTCCTTGGCGCGTTGTTTGAGGTAGTCTTGCACACCGCAAAGATAGAAGAATCTATGTGGGTGTTTATCCGCGTCGCGGAAGAATTCCTTGAAGTCGAGCTTCATGCGCGCGGGTGCTCGCTTGGGTTACTGGGTCGGTTCGCTCGGAGCGTTGGGCGCTATCCTGCGTTCGCTCTCTCCGGTCTCGGAACCGAAACCTTGGATCGTCCTGCGCAGGATCTTCTCGGAAAGCTGCTCCCAGATGAGCTCCCGGGATTGTTCCTCGGTCATGCCTCCGGGCAAAGTGGCCGCCGGATAGGCGATCGAACCGACGAAATTGGGTTCTTGCCAGAGGACTTGGTTGGCCGCTTTGTCGATGAATTGCAAGTGCACCACTACATCGAGCTTGTATTGCATGGCGACTAGATTCGAGTCGTAGGCGACCGGCAGGTGGATATAGCGGCTGATGGTGCCGGTCAAGATGCCGTCGGCATCTTTCTCGGAAGTGATCTTGTAAGTGCCGTCAGTCAAGAAGCGGTTGTTGACTTTCAGCGTGAGCTTGTCTTCCAGTGCGAACTGTTGCGTGGTGTTCTGGAAGGGCCGGATAGCCAGCCTGCGGATATGCGAAGGCAGGATATGCGCTTGCGGTTTATAGATGACGTCTTGGTCGGAAGCGCAGCCTATAGCGAAGAGCGCCAGCAGTGATAAAGCTGTCTTTGTGATCTTATTCATGACGTGTGCACCACATAGTTAAGGATCCTCCCGGCGACGAAAATGACCTTTGTAACTTTAGCATTTTCGAGGTATTTGACGACTTTTTCGCTCGCCTTGGCTTGCGCTTCGACATAGACCTGATTGTGCGCCTCGCCGGAGGGTACGCGTAGAGTCTCGCGGAGCTTGCCGTTGATCTGTACCGCGATACCCACGCTCTCGGCTGTGGTCAACGCCGGATCGAATGTGGGCCAAGCGGCCTGGCTGACGAAGCCTTGGTTGCCTAGGAGCGCCCAGCCTTCTTCGGCCATATGCGGGGCGAAAGGGCTTAGGAGTTTGAGTAGGATATCAAGGTCTTCTTTGCATGCCTGTGAACCGGTCAAGGCGTTGACGAATTCCATCAGCGCGGTGATGGCGGTGTTGAATTTGAAATTCTCGATGCGTTCGCTCACTAGCGCGATGGTTTTGTGGCGTAAGCGTTGGTTCGTTTTAGCGTCGCCTGGGACCTGGTTTTCAAGCAGTCGCCAGACTTTGGCTAAGAATCGCGAGACGCCTTCGATGCTGCGCATGTCCCAGGGCTTGGTGAGCTCGAAATCCCCCAGGAACATCTCATAGAGCCGCATCGCGTCGGCGCCATAACTGGAGATGACTTCATCGGGGTTGACGACGTTCTTCTTCGATTTCGACATCTTCTCGATCTTCATGTTCAAGGGTTCGCCGGTGGCGATGAGCTTGGAAGTCTCACCGGCGAACTCGATCTCGTCATAGCCATGGTAAGCGCCCTTGCTGTCTTGATGACTGAAGGCTAGGATCATGCCTTGATGGCGCAGGCGTTTAAAAGGTTCTTTGTGCGTGACTAAGCCTAAGTCGTAGAACACTTTGTGCCAGAAGCGGGCGTAGAGCAGGTGCAATACCGCATGTTCAGCGCCGCCGATATAGAGGTCGACGGGGTTCCAGGCCTTTTCGAGTTCCTTGTCCCAGGCGGCGCGGGTGTTTTTGGGGTCGATGAAGCGCAGATAATACCAGCACGAGCCCGCCCATTGGGGCATGGTGTTGGTTTCGCGCTCGCCAGCGCCGCCGCACTCGGGGCAGATGGTCTTGACCCAGTCGGTGATGGCTGATAATGGCGAATCCCCTGTGCCGGTCGGTTGAAAACGCTCGACTTGAGGCAAGGTGATGGGTAAGTCTTTTTCCGGGACTGGGACGGCTTTGGCGCACTTGCCTTTACAATGCACGATGGGGATAGGTTCCCCCCAATAGCGTTGCCGTGAGAACACCCAGTCGCGCAGTTTGTAGGTGACTGCGCGCTCGCCGAGGCCTTTTTCTTTAAGCCAGGCGGTGATCTGTTTCTTGAATTCTTCAGTGGCGAGGCCGGTGAACGCGCCGGAGTCGATGGCGAACCCGTCACCTTCGAAAGCCGTGTCCGTTGGAGCCTGTCCCATGGCCGGACGCACGACTGTCTTGATCTTGAGGTCATACGTCTTGGCGAAGCCGTGGTCGCGGTTGTCATGCGCAGGCACGCTCATGATAGCGCCCGTGCCATAGTGCGCCAAGACATAATCGGCGATCCAGATGGGGATATTCTCCTGGTTGACCGGATTGATGGCGTAAGCGCCGGTGAAGATCCCGGTCTTCTTGCGCCCGGCCTCGGTGCGTTCCATCTCCGGCGTCATCCGCGCGCGTTCTATATAGGCCGTTACTTCGGCGTTCTTGTCCGTCGTGCAGATATTCTTGACCAAAGGATGTTCGGGCGCCAGGACCATGAAGGTCGCGCCGAAGAGTGTGTCTGGCCGCGTAGTGAAGACCTTGACGGTCTCCTTGTGTCCGTCGATGGCGAAATCGACGTACGCGCCTTCAGATCTGCCGATCCAATTCTCTTGCATCGACAAAGTCGACTGCGGCCAGTCGAGTCCTTCAAGGTCTTCGCGGAGCCTGTCGGCGTAGAGCGTGATCTTGAGCATCCATTGGCGCATGTCGCGCTTTTCCACGGTCTTGCCGCAACGCTCGCAGGCGCCTTGATGCACCTCCTCGTTGGCAAGTCCGGTCTTGCAGGAAGGGCAGAAATTGATGGGTACGACGGCTTCATAGGCCAGGTCCTTTTTGTAGAGTTGCAGAAAAAGCCATTGGGTCCATTTATAGTAGGTCGGGTCGGTGGTATCGACTTCGCGGTCCCAATCGTATGAGAAGCCTAGGGATTGGATCTGGCGCCGGAACGCCGCGATACTTTTTTGTGTGGTTTCATGCGGATGCACGCCGGTCTGTATGGCGTAATTCTCCGCGGGTAAGCCGAAGGCGTCCCAGCCCATGGGGTGGAGGACCGCGAAGCCCTGCATACGCTTCACGCGCGCAATGATGTCGGTGGCGGTATAGCCTTCCGGATGCCCGACGTGTAATCCCGCAGCCGAGGGATACGGGAACATGTCGAGGATGTAGAACTTAGGTTTATCCCCAGGCGTGGTGGGCGACTTAAAAATCTTCGCGTCCGCCCACGCCTTCTGCCATTTAGGCTCTACCGTGCGGTGATTGTAAGGCATATGTAGAAATAAATTCTACATAACCTTAGAGCCGTGGCCGCTTTTTAGTCAGCGTGCCTTGGGTTTAAGGGTAATCGTAGGTATCGGGCTGGTGGCGCAGGAGTTCTTTGGCGCGGCTCTTGAGGTTCGCGCCTTCGACGACTCCGGCCAATGCCGATGCGCCTACCCCTATGCCGTAGATCAACAATGGCGCCAGCATTGTCGCAAGCCCTGCGAGCCATCCGGCGTTCGCCCATATCGAGCTGCCGATAATTAATGTTGCTAGAGTCCCAAGCACCGCAAAGGCCATGCCGCCGCCTTGTACAAAACCGTTGTTTAAGTTCTCTTTGACCGCGCTACTCATGGGTCGCCTGTCATCGAGATAGGCTTTGTAGAGCGCGTCTTTGTCGACTCTGATATAGCGCTTGCACCTGCTCCCATCCCGAGGATCGGCTTCGCAGGCGTCGTTGACCTTGGTCACGCGCATCACCCCGTAGGGTGAGACCGCTCTTCCCGTTGGCTGCCCATTAGCGTCGAAGATCGTACTCAATTCCCTGGCTTCGATGTTCTCATAAGTCGTGATGATCCCGTCGCTTTCTTGGTCCGCATTACCCCATACTGAAAACGAACCGAGAAAAAAACCCACCGCCAATAATTTTTTCATTAGAATTCTCCTGTAAAAAATATGACGTTAGATTATCCCACGTGGTCTATGATTTGCCTAGGGTCCTTCGGGTAAAAAAAAACGGGACTAAAGTTTGACAACACGCGATGTCATTGCGGCGCTGGGCATGATGTCAAAGAAGATGTGACTGTGCCCACTCTAAAAATCGTTGCGCCAGCTTTTGCGCATTTTTACCTTCCGCTTCAGTAAGCTCGCGATCTTCGTAAGCGGTGAAATTTTTATAACCCAACACCTTTGAAAGAGTCTGTATCTTAGAGCCAAGTGAATCGTCTTTGATATGCTGACGCAACAGGCCGACAACATCGTAATGGGAATCTCCAGATGAGCGGACGCCAGCATAGTAGACCAATAGAGCGTCTGCCGATGAGATTGCCGCATGGACCGCGTTTAATCCTGCGGCGTTCCAGTCTCCTATTTTTAAGGCTGATTCGGAAGCGCGAAGGAACTCCTGCGCCTTCTTAAGATATATTCCATGGCGATCGCGAGATACCGATCGTGTCTTGAAATTCTTGGGGCTCACGCGAGAAGCTCCCGGATATCTTTACCGTAAATGGTCCGCCCATCTTTAAAAATCTCATGGATCAACGGAACTTTTTTGCGTCGCTTGCGCTTTAATTCAAATAAAGTCTGGATGTAAGGCGACAACGGAATACTAAAACGTTTAAAAAGCAAGTCCCTCAACCGCTCGACGCGCGGCGCCAGGTCTTTCGCGTTCTTTTTTTTAGAAAGAACGATAAGAATGTCAAAATCACTGCCAAGCCGCGCCGTGCCCCGGGCCATACTGCCAAAAAGCACGATAGAAATGACGCCGAACTTGGAAGCATCGGCGAAAGATTTCCTAACTGTGATCACGGCTTGTTTGGGAATCGCGGATTCGGCGATGAACTGGCGCGCGAAAACGTTCTTGACTAAATAATTTTCTGGATTGATTTTGTAAAGATGGAGGTTCGCGACTCGCCTGAAATGAAGCAATCCCCTGGTAGCGAGCTTTTTCAAGGTTTCGTGGCAGGCGGGCGCGCTCAAACCAACCTTGCGGGCGATCTCCCGCCCGCCCCATTCCGTTCGGCTGCGCCAGAGAAATCTTAAAATTCGCGCTTGGGCGCCTTCGATAGCGTTAAGCATACTTTACGATTGTTAGGAATACCTAACAAATATAACATATAGATTATAATTTTAATAGCCCAGAAGGTTATTTCTAGCAGTCGATACTTCCAGCTAGATAGCCGAAGCCTGCGCCGAAGAGCATGCCTGCGGCGAGTCCAGCAAATCCCCCAAGAATGCCTATCAAAACGTTATGGGTCATCAAGCCATAGGTCACGCCCCATATCGCTGCGAGGGAGACGCCGCTAAAGTAGGCGCAGTTTTTTCCGAAGCGCTCGGCTCGGGAGTCGCGATAGGCATATATGTGGGCAGGTGGCTGATGTGGCGCGAAAGCCGTATTGGCGTCGGCGTACGATGGCGTTTCGCGAAGGCGATCGGTCTTGAGGGTGGGTCTTGCAGAGACAGGCGTCTTGTCTTCGCCGAAATACCCCCCAGCTTCGGCCGCTAACCAAGCGCTATCGCCGGGCGCCGCCGCCGAGATGGAGGCTAGCAGCGCGATGATGGGAAGGGATGGTAAAAAAATACGTCTCATGTCAAGATTATATCAGAAGCGACAAAAAGCGGGGTCGCTGTTGGGATTCTTCTTGCGCGTCAACGTCTTCCTGAAGGGATTCGGGGTCCGATCAATATGACTTTATTTTTCTTCCACACGGCCAAAGGAAGATGATTTTTTTTGTATTTCGCTACGACTTCACCGACGGCCTCTCGCATAGCGCGTTCAGCGGTCTTATCCAAGCGTGATTTTTTTATTACTTTTTGACTTTTTTTCATCCG
>JBBTGF010000424.1:0-2179 GCA_038041525.1 Elusimicrobiota bacterium
GTCTCCATCCTGCTCCGCCGCCGGCAGGAGACCGTCGCAGTCATTGTCTCTATCCTTATTGTTTTTAGCCAGTCTGCTTTTGCCGCAGGTGATCCTGTGGCGCAAAAGCCGGTTTCCGTGTCAGTCGTGCTCGATTCCTTAGCGCAGAGCGGCGGTTTTGACCATGCGTATTGCGCCGCTGTATTAGTCGACGCCAAGACTGGGTCTCCCACGCAGCAAGGTAGACAGTTTCTAGCGCTTTATCTTCAAGACCCGCAGATGGCATTAGCTTATCTGCGCGAACTCGTCCCAGTAATGACGCAGACGCCCGATGTGAGGAGTTCCTCACTGAAGCGGCCTGCGCTCAAAAGCGGCGGCGGGGGCTTCGGTATCGGCGGGCTCGAAGGGTGCTCCGCTTTGGTTGAGTTGCGTGGGTCGTTCGAGGGGTCGAGGGCCAATGCTGGTCATCCTGACGCGGCTATGGTCACCGGACTGCTTTTTTCTCCTACGCCGTCGGTTGCGGGGTCTGTGGGAACGGCTGCAATTCCTGTCAAACCGGTCGTACAAAAGATCGGTAAACGCTTAAAACCGCTAGAACGTGGTTTTTGGGCGGATACGGCGCAGACGATCTACGCGGCGGCTTCGGGCGACAAGCTCAAGGGAGCGCTTTTGGCTACAGCCATGGCGCCTTTATCGGCATTGTCGTTGTTCACCGCTTGCGGTGATGGCGAAGAGCGCAGTGATGATGTGAAATTCACGCCCATCCAGCCCCCGGATGCGGGTAAACCTGACGTGGGCAAGCCGGATACGGGCGCTCCTGATAGCGGGACTCCGGATAGCGGGAAACCCGATACTGCGACTCCCGATAGCGGTATTCCCGATAGCGGGGCGCCGGACGCGGATGTCCCTGACACGGGCGCTCCCGATAGCGGGATGCCCGATGCGGGTACCTGTTCGGCTGTGAATTGTCATTCTAAGGTCAAATTCGACGGTCATCCTGATTTCGGCTTAGCACCGGCGGGTTCGCCGGTATCTTTGAGTCATCCCGCGCATGTCAAGACTATCCCTTGCGAGAGTTGTCATGACGGTTATACCGATTCACATAGCAACGGGACATTGGAGGCCGTAGGAACAGTCTTCGTCAACGGCGTCCAGGGAAAATGGAACGATACGGGCGCGTCGTGCTCTGGCATGTCGTGTCACGGCGGCGGCGTTTGGGGCGATAAAGACCCTAAATGCACGATGTGTCATGACAAAGCCTTCGCTCTGGCTCCGGCGCCGGATAAGGGTGCACACCCGACGCACGCCGATAAGATGCAATTCGGCTGCTCACCATGTCATAACCAGTATCAAAATAAGTCGACTCATCGGGATGGCAAGGCCGACCTTTCCGGTATCGTTTCAATGAGCATCGCGCCTAATGCGGTTTTCAGTGAGACACAAAAGACCTGCAATAATCTTAATTGTCACGGTGATGGCAACTGGTATGACAAGGACCCGACGTGCGGGATGTGTCATGGCGGCAAGGGGTTCGCGGGGCCTAAGCCAACAGAGGGCAGCCATCCTAAACATGTCGACACAAAAGGTTACACTTGCCCTACATGTCATGACGGTTATCAGACTGCATCGACACATCGCAATGGCAATCTCGACCACGGCGCCGGACTCGTCATCTTTGATGGTAAGAATCCTTCGGGCGTCTACACTAAGACCGACGCGAAATGCACGGGCGTCTATTGCCATGGGCCGGGACCTTCGGTAAAAGCGCCGGTCTGGGGCGGACAGGTCGCTTGCGGCGATTGCCATTCGACGAACCCTGCTAGCGGTAGCCATGCTAAGCATGTCTCGGGTCAAGGTTATACGTGTGACACTTGTCATGCCGGATCAGGTGCCGCCGGAGCCTTGCACGGAGATTTCAAGCTCGACGTCGTCATCAACGCCTCGCCTACGAGTCTGGCGACTGGTTTCGGACAGAACGCCGGCAATGTCCCGGTTTACAGCGCGGGTACGAAGTCATGTTCCGGTGTTTATTGCCACAGTAACGGGGCGAGTAAAGAAAAGGGCGGAGTCTATGGTTTGGCCGATATCGGCACGCCGCCTAACGGCGTGATGGCGTATGGCAACCCTGTTTGGGGTGGCCAGGTCGCTTGCGGTGATTGCCATCCCGCTAAACCGCTCGGGCAGATCTCGTCGGTCAAGG
>JBBTGF010000425.1:0-1305 GCA_038041525.1 Elusimicrobiota bacterium
GGCAGGTCATAGAGCCTGCGCAATGCATCTTTTATGATGGCGCCTGCCGCGTCGCAGGATTCTTTGTCGTCGATGCCATCGCATGCCCCGGTATCCAGGAAATCGAGCAAGGCCGAGCGCTTTTTGAATCCCTTTTTAGTCGGACGGCACAAGTCGCCCAAGGTCTTGGCATTGGCGCTGTCTAGATCGATGCCGCCGATCACGCGGTCAAGCTCTTCTTTGTGCGCCGCAGCTATTTTGCTGCGTTCCTCTTGTTTTTCTGCTGCTAGCTTTCTTTCGGAATCCGACATGCCCCCGCTCTCGGCTTTCAACGCGATCTGCACGTCAAGGCTGCCGCTTTTGCCTTTAGTGAGCTGTGCGTGTTGCCGCCGGAAGCGGATCTCTTTGTTGGTGAATTGATCGTGCATGGGTATGACGCCGAGCCACACGTGCCTGCATTTACCCGCGTCATTGCAGTCATTGGTCTTGCCATAAAGCGCTGCCGCGAGTATCGGTTGATTACCCTCTTCGGACATGATCATGCCTAGGTCCATCCTCAAGGATTGGACGTCGCCCGCGCTCTTTAGCGGGATATCTTTGACTGAAATGGGTGAATTTATGTGTGCGGTATTGACATCTCTGATCGTTGTGGTGAATTCGCCGCTTTTATTCACTTCGGGTTTATGTCGGGGTTCCTTGACCGGTTTTGCTCCTGTAGGCAGGTTCATCGTTGGTTTGAGCTTCGAGTCGCCGCCTTTGGGCATTCCTAATGCGTTAGCTCCCAGTTTCAGCGCCGGAGCTTTGCCGCTTGCGCCTTTCCTTTCAAAAGTCTTATCGAGATACGTGGACCTATCTTTTTGCGCAGGTTTGGCGCCTTTGCTGAAGGGTTCTTTTTTAGCGGCGGGTTCTTTCGTTGCCTTCTTATCGCCGTCGGCGTCAGGGATCGGTTGGGTTTTAAGCAGAATGTTGTCGATCTCGTCGCGTTTTGCGTTGCAAGCGTCATCAATAGTCCAGATGCCATTGGCGTAGCAGGTCTCTTTGTTGGCATTGATGTAGTCGACGGCCCTTTTGAAGTTCTCGAAATCTTCCGGACTTAATCTATCAAGGTCTTTGGGCGTGACCATGCCTTTGTCGCCTATGGATTCGAGGGAGAGTTGCATCTCGTTGATGCGCCGCGCCCAGGCGGCTGACGGGTCTTCCATCGGCGCCGCAAATTGCGCATGGGCGCTGATAGCGCTAAATATGATCATGGCTAGGGAGAAGATCGGGTTACTCATGCTCATTCCTCCAACATCATGTCGTTTACTCGAAGAAATCTCCCCCACT
>JBBTGF010000426.1:0-2867 GCA_038041525.1 Elusimicrobiota bacterium
TTCTGGCGCCGCTCCCCTCACGTAGGCCCTCTCCCCTACGGGGGAGAGGGGGCGCTTTGGCGGTGGGCCGCGCCGGTGCTGGAGCCGGGCGGCCATCAGCCTGGCCTCGTGCTTGGCGCGCGCGCGCTCGATGGCCTGGGGGCGAACCTAGCCGGCGTCACCACGCTGGGAGTCTGCACTGCGGCGGGATTCCCGGTGTCTTCCACGCAGGCGTTGGTGAGTTCCGTGATGGGAGCCGCCGCGGCTAAGAATTTCAAGGCGGTGCGCTGGATGGTGGCTGTCGAGATCATCGCTTCTTGGTGCATCACATTGCCGGTATGCGCCGGCGCCGGTTATGTACTAGCCAAGTTGCTCTTACCTTCGTAGAATAAGGTAACGCCATGTTCTGGATATTCAAGAAACGTTTTGATTTCTACCGCATGCTCGTGAACCAGACTCGCAAGAGCCAGGAGACCTTGGAGGCGTTGAACGCCTATCTCGAGAAGCCGACCAAGGATGCGCGCAATAAAGTCGATTTTGCCGAGAAAGAGGCCGACCGTATACGCGGCAATCTGGTGATGGCGCTCAATGCGTCGTTTGTCACGCCTTTTGACCGGGAGGACATCAACGGCCTCTCGCGCGCTATCGATGACATGGCGGATTACGCCAAGTCGACGGTGCAAGAGATGGAGATCTTCGAGGTGGCTCCGGACGCGCATCTGCGCGAGATGGCCCAGGCTATGGAGCTCGGCGCGCGCATGACGCTAGAGGCGGTCTCGCTGCTTTCCGGAGACGGACCTTCTCGCAACGAACGGGTCGGCGAGCTCTTGGTCAAGATCAAGAAGACCGAGAACTATATCGAGAAGAAGTACCGGCAAGCGCTCAAGGATCTTTTCAGCGCTTCCGATATCATATTGATCTTAAAGACGCGTGAGATCTACCGGCATCTTTCCAACGCGGCGGATCGCATGGATGAGGCGGCTAATATCTTGGGCGATATTCTGATGAAGACGGGGTGAGCACAGGATGAGCAAGAGATTGTCTTTATACGTTTTATCCATTTTGCTCACAGTATCCGTCCTGACCGGCGGCTGCCAAGTTTCGGCTTCCGGGCGCAAGATCGTCATCTACCACACTAACGATATCCATGGCTATATTGCCCAACGCCAAGCGTTGTTTTTCAAGCAGGACCCCCAGCGGCTTATCGGCGGCTTCGCGGCGCTTTCCAAGTTGCTCTCCAATGAGAAAGAGCCGTATCTGCTTTTTGATTCCGGGGACATGTTCTCGGGCGCTCCTGAAGGCTCGCTGACTAATGGTGAGAGCGTCATCATGTTGATGAATCATCTTGGTTACGCGGCCGCGGCTATCGGTAACCATGATTTCGATAAGACGGTCAGGATACTTGAAAAGCTTTCCGGACAGGCCAAGTTCCCGTTGTTAGGGGCCAATATCGTCAATCGTCATGCCGGCAAGAAAGGCCCTTCTGCTTCCGAGATCGCCGAGCGTCCGGATTATGCGCAACCGTACATGATCAAGGAGCATCTTGGCTATAAGATTGGCGTCATCGGACTCATCACGCAGAACACGCCCAATGTGACGTTGCATAAGAACGTCGACCACTTGAAGTTCTTGCGGCCCTTGAATGTAGCTAAAGGTCTGGTCAAAAAATTGAGAGAAGAAGAGAAGTGCGACCTGATCATTTTACTGACGCATATCGGCTGGCACAAGGCGGGTGACGAGACATTCGAGGATGATAAGTTCTTAGCCAGTAACCTCGACGGCGTCGACCTTATATTGGGTGGGCACACGCATACCTTCCTTAAAGAAGCGTATCGCGATCCGGCCAAGGGTACCATCGTCATCCAGAGCGGTCAGTACTTAAGCGCCGCCGGCCGTATCGAGTTGACGTTGGGTAGCGACCGCAAGGTCGAGAAGTTCGAACACAGCCTGATCGACCTTTGGATCGATGAGATAGGCCAGGACGCGGCGACCCGCGATATCGTCAATGGATTCACTAAGAAGGTGGACGCGAAGCTGGCCGCTACCGTTGGTGAGACGAGAGAGGATTTGATCCATAAACGTACAGAGGAAACGAATATTGGCAATCTGATCGCAGACAGCATACGCGCCTCGGCGGCTGCGCAGATCGCCTTGCATAACGCCGGTGGGGTTAGGGACAGCATCCCTAAAGGTCCCGTGACCATGCGCCAGATCTATTCGGTGCTCCCTTTCGACAACACGGTCGTCACCGTCAAGATGACTGGTGCGCAGATCAAAGAGGTCTTGGAGCTTTCCGCCGGCGCCGGGGGCAGCAGGATATTGCCGTCAGGTTTGAGCTATACGTTCGATTCTTCGCGTCCGCGCGGGCACAGGATCGTTTCAGCCACGGTCGACGGTAAAGCCTTGGCTGTCACCAGGACCTATCTGGTGGCCACGAATAATTTCCTTTCAGACGGTGGCGACGGGTATTCGCCGTTCTCCGATGCCCGGGAACGCAAGGATACGGGAGTATTGTTGCGTGACGCGGTGGCGGGATATATCGGCAAGCATACTCCCGTGGCGCCCAAGATCGAGGGCCGTATCATCGAGAGACGCGGCGGCCGGGACTAGGGAGGGGTAGATGCAGCAGACTGCGATGAGTTTTGCCACAGGTTTAAAGCGGCTGGTCATCCTAGTCGTCGTTTTTTGGAGCATCGGGGCTGTCTGGAAGTTCAGTTATGTGAAGCGCCGCTGCCTGCTCTTGTCAGACACCTGTGCCAAGTTCGTCGACTTGCGTTTCGCCATCATGGAAGAGGAGTTGAAGCAATTGTCGGTGGATTTAGGCGACGGTCACGATGCCGCGCTTAAGACGCGTTCTGTCAGATTGGCCGCGACGCTCAAGAGCTTCG
>JBBTGF010000427.1:0-7293 GCA_038041525.1 Elusimicrobiota bacterium
GACCGCATCAAACTCTATCTGGCAGACTTGAACTCGGACCAGCTTAAAGGCGAGCTCGCCGTCGACATCACGCGCAAAGTCAATCCGATCCATAACGAACATTACCCGGTAGAGCGCGCCACGACCCGGTCGATGGTCGAAACGCTCTGGCGTAATCTGCGATTAGACCCCTGGTCGCGCATCCTGGAGCACTCCTTAGTCAATCATGACAAGGTCCTCTATCTGCCGCTCAAGATCCAAGCAAAAGAGATCGGCGTGCTTGTCATCGACAACATCTTGAGCCAAACATCCATCCCCGCGCCCATCCGCAACCAACTGCAATCGTTCGCGGGTCAACTCGCTCTAGCCGTCGACAACGCGCGCCTGTTCTCGGAAGTCGAACGCCTTTCGCTCTATGACACGCTCTCACTCTTGCCTAACCGGCGCTACTTCAAGCAACGCTTTCAAGAGGAACTCTACAGAAGCCAGCGTTCCAAAGCGCCTTTCGCTCTATGCATCCTCGACATCGATTTCTTCAAGGAGATCAACGATACCTATGGTCATCAAATCGGTGACCGGGCTATCGCCTGCATAGGAGCAGCGGTCAACCAAGTCATCCGCCAAAGCGACTTTGCCGCGCGTTGGGGGGGCGATGAGGTGGTCATCCTGCTGGGTCTTACCGCCGCCGGCGAGGTCAGCATGGTCGCTGACCGCATCCTTAAAGCCATCCGGGATATCTCGATCGAATATCCCGCCGACCCACCCAAGAACATCAAGATAACCGCAAGTATGGGCATCGCCGTCTACCCGGAAGATGGCAGTGACCTCGAAAGCCTTATGGCGACTGCCGATAAAGCCCTCTACCACACCAAATTCACCGGCCGCAACGGCTACACTCTGGCCAGCCAGGTCCCTGACGCCATCTCCCCGCAATAAGCTACCTGCCCCTATTGACACGGGTCGTCACACGCGCCATCCTTATCAAGTAAGGAAAAACCGCTTTAAAGCGGTTTTAGCCTTTTTTTTAGGGTCGAACATGAAGTGTACAGCAGGATTCAGGCTCTCATAAGGGCGGGAATCTAGTATGGACAAGACCTTTGTACGCATCAGTGAATTAGCCAAAAGCGCGGGAGTCCTTGCCTCTACCGTACGCCATTATACCGATAAGGGCCTGCTCACACCCTCGATGCAAACTGATGGCGGGCATCATCTCTATGACATAGCGGCTGCGCTCAAAAAGATCAGATTCATCCAAGTCCTTTGCAAGAAGGGCTTGAGTCTCGAAGAGGTCATCGGTGAGCTCAAGAGCCGCGCAGGCCGTGTACGCGTGCTCTTGATCGACGACGAACCCGAGATCGCCATACTCATCAAAGATATCTTCGAACTCTATAACAACCCTACGCAAAACGCGCGGCCCGAGCGCGTCGTCGATCTGCATGTGGCAGAAGACGGATTCACCGCAGGCAAACGTTGTTCAGATCTGTTGCCAGACGCCATCATCCTCGACCTGATGCTGCCAGGCTTGAACGGCTTTGCCATCTGCAGGGCGTTACGAGCTGACCCTGATTTAAAAGAACTAGCGGTGATGGCGATAACGGGTTATGACACCAGCGCCAATAAAGAAGCCATCCTGTCGGCGGGAGCCGACATCTATCTGCCCAAGCCCTTCACGCGCAAGGGTTTTCTTGAAGCTTTCCAACGCCTGACGACAAAGCTGGGACGCTGACATGAACAAATCAACCCTCTTTCTGGTTAGCGCGGCCCTCTGTCATCTGACGGCGAGCGCGGCATATAGCGCCTGTACCACACTATCGATCGATGTCCCGGTCACCAGTATCATATTCGGTGATATCCCGACGAGCTCGGCTGTCATCAACGTCCCGGCGCTCAACATCAATAACGATTCTTCTGACTGTACCGAGGATTTCATGGTCAATGTGACGACTTATAGTACACGCCCCAACGGCACACATGGCTGGAGGATCGGCAACTTCGCCACCGATGACGTCTTCCAGCTCTGTTGGCAATTCAAAGGGAATCTCTCGACGAAGCCGCTATTCGACATCTCCGCCATCTGTTCATCTTTAGGCTGGAACCGTTTCGATGCGATCGCGGCCAGTGACCAGAATGGCAGCAGTAACGCCGGGTTCGCCGATGACGTGAGCACCGGCAGTGTCCGCAATCTGTGGTTCCAGTTGACCACACCCACGGAAACCGATATCAACGATGAGCAGACATTTTACATTTCGATAACCGCCGCAGCGCAAGATACGTTTTGACCCCCGTCAGCAGGGGGAGGGAGCCATGAGAGGGACGATCACAGCATTAGCGCTCTTCATCGCGCCGCTAGTGGCCGATGCCGCCGCTGGAGCGGCTGTGACCATCAAGCTTAGAGCGCCACGGCCTCGACCGATCACAGACTTAGTCGCGGTCACCACGGATACCTACGAGTTCGCCGTAAAACTGACCTGGTCGGCGTCTGATTACGACGGTTCAGCCGGTACGGCCACCTCATATCAGATCGCCTGCTCGACTTCCGTCGACATCGACGATGACGCTGATTGGCAACGTTCCGACGTCTACGTCACGCCTCACAGTTATTGCACGCCAAGCAACCTGCCCACTCCCGGACCCCAGGGGAGTTTTGAAGTATTGATCGCGACCGGTTTACGCTTCCATGGCACGACATACTATTTAGCAGTACGCGCGGTCAACGCCATTGGCAGGACAGGGAAGTGGAGCAAATCCGCCGGCGTCAATGAGAACAACATGGCCACGGCGTCAAACCTCACGCCACAGGCTCCGGGGAATGTACGCATGAACCAGTCGGTCTTCAACACCGCGGCACATGTCCTCTGGGACGCCAACGAAGAGTTCGATATCCTGACCTACACACTCTGGCGCACCACGATATCGCTAGCCGGAACACCGACGAGCTTCAAACTCCTTACCAATATCGACGGCTCGCTACATGATTACTTCGATTCAGGACTCACCAACGGCGTCACCTATTACTATCGCGTGACTGCCAAAGACGTCACGGACCTCGTCAGTGCGCCTTCGCTATCGACCGGGGTCTGGGCCCATCCGCCGCTGCCGCTGCAGCCCAAGAACCTTTCCTATGTCAACATAACCACGACAAGCATCCGCTGGGCGTGGCTCAACACGAGCCTATGGCACACCGGATACCGCATACTGCTTGCCGACGGCAACGAAGCCATCACGCCCGATCTGAGCCCCGCGACGACTCAATACCAGGAGACCGGGTTCTCTCCGGGTCAGTTCCTCCCCGCACGGCTCGTCGAGGGATTCAATGTCACCGGCTCGTCATTTAGCATCTCGATCTCCACCTGGCTGCCGGCTAATCCCCCGAGCAATATCACGCTTAGCGAGAATAAAAGCAAGCGACGGATTTTGACTTGGGGTGCCAGTTCCAACGACCCTACGGTCAGATATCAGGTACAAAAACATACCGGTGATGGCATCTGGCTGACCACCGCAAGCGCTGTGGCGGATACGAACTTCACTGACGCATCCACGCTCGCTGAAGGCTCGACCGTTTTTTACAGATTGCGCGCACGCAGTTTCATAGGCAACCTGTCTGAATTCGCACCGACCATATCTACGGCCATCCCCCGGATATCCCCGGCTCCGGTCACCGAGATCACCGCCAAACCGGGTAAAAGCGAGGGGCAGATCAATCTGTACTGGATCGCGCCAGGCGACGACGGCAACGAGGAGGACCTGTCCTTCCCATTGGAATTCCGACTGCATTGGAGCTCGAACCCATCCGCCGTATTCGTGTACGGCGATTTCCAGGTAGCGCTGCCCACCACGACACAAGTCGGCGCATTGCAGTCGTACACGGTCAATTTTCTAGAACCAGGAAACACCTATTATTTCGCCATTCACACTGCAGATGAGGCCGGGCTGGTTTCCAGGCTCACCACCGTTGCGCAAGGCTGGGCGCAGACAGACGTGACAGCGCCGCAAATGCTCACCAATTTCACGCCTAAATTGCTCGGCGCCACCAGCGCCTATGTACAATGGCTCACCCCGGGCGACGATGGATTAAGCGGCTTCTTCAACGGTAGCTTCAAAGTCGGCTATTCATCCTCTTCGTTCACCTCGCGCGATGATTTTTTGACCAGGGCCACGCAATTGCACGTCGCGGCGACGGGTTTCTTCGGAGTCAAAGTCAGCACAATCATCACAGACATCAGCACACCGAAGCTTGCGTGCTTCGCGGTGGTGGCCTTCGATGACAAGGAAAATCTATCGAACCTCTTGAGCGCGCCATGCTTGAACCTAGACAACATCGCTCCCGCGGATGTCACGGGGCTCTCGGTCACAGCCGACCCGCTGAAAGACCGGGTCCTGCATATCACCTGGAGCAATCCCGCCTATAACGAGACCGTACTCTTGACGGTCGCGGTGTCGACTTCGCTGGCGCCCTCGACGCTGTTGATGCGTAACGGCATACCCACGCCCATGAGCAAGCGCACGGACAAAAACGGCGCCATCATCCTCTCGACCATGATAGCGACAGCTTCGACGGCTGTGGATATCGAGATCAGCACGTTACTTAAGGAGACATTGTCGCTAGACAACACTTTCTATGTGTTGATCAAAGCTGCTGACAGCATCTATAACTACTCACCCGGGGTCTGGGCAGAAGCCGTAGCGCAAGACAAGCTAAGTCCGGACACGCCTGCCAGTCCGCTCGTGACTAGCCTTACGGGTGGCAGTATCGTCGTCTCGTGGTTGGCTCCCAGATCCAATGACGATGGCAGCGCGTTCACCGATGCGGCGGCGCCTAAGAAATACGAACTTGATGGCTACCGCGTCTATGCGTCCACCATGCTTAGCGCCGGGCGAGCGCTGCTGATGGAATTACCCGCTTCAGCGACATCCTTCGTGACCGCGCCGGGCGCTGAAACGGTCTTCTATACCATCAGCGCAGTCGATGCGTTCGACAATGACTCACCGCAATCCATCATCGCGGCCTCCGACGGCAGTCTCTACGCGCCCTCACCGGATTACCTCTCCTACGCGCGGCTGCTGCCTGCGGCCAGCCGCATGACGCGCGGCGGCGGCAACCCGCTGGGCAAGGACATGCTCTTGCGCGGACAGCGCTTGTACGCCATTGAGACCGGACTCGTCTATAATGCCATGTCATTCTGGCTTGAAGACGCACATAGCGGGGAGCGCGTCACATCA
This sequence comes from Elusimicrobiota bacterium, assembly GCA_038041525.1. GTDB lineage: Bacteria > Elusimicrobiota > Elusimicrobia > JACQPE01 > JACQPE01 > JBBTGF01. The sequence goes on from JBBTGF010000427.1 coordinate 5,200, forward strand.
CTGTCGTTGCCCGAGGCCTCCGTGCATATCGTGCTCAATTATGGCGCAGATGGGCAAGGCCTTATCACCACTGCCGCAGCAGACACAAGCATGCCCCTGGTCAAACAAGGCCCCATCGATGCAAAAGATGCGACGCGCAACCTAGCGCTCTACTGGGATAACGGCGTGCGCAAGGTCAAGATCTATGGAGCCGTCGACGCTGTTTCGCAGACGGTCACCACCACGACCTCCGAGATCGGTACCTACTATCTGCAGAAAGTCCTGCGAGAGATGAGTTTCGACTTAGATGTGCGCACCGTCACGCCGCGCGTCATCACGCCCGATGGCGACGGATATAACGACATCGCGATCTTTAGATTCGACAATCCCAAGGATTCGCAGATCAATGCCCGCATATTCTCAAGCGATGGTTCCTATGTCGCGCAGTTGGCCGCAGGTCCGGGAGTCGATACCCTCAAATGGGATGGCCGCGACAGTGGCGGCAGTGACGCGCCGGCAGGGGTCTACGTCTACCAGATAGAAGTCGAAGGCAAAGTCTACAATGGCACTTTGGTGGTAGCGCGATGAAACGCTCTATCATCCTCGGCGTCTGCCTCACGCTCTGTGATCTGTCGTTATCCGCCGGTTCGCTACAAAACGATGGCTTCGGAGCCAGACAGGTCGCGCTCGGAGGAGCCGTGACTGCGGCAGGAGCCGAAGGGGCCTACGCGGTCTATTACAATCCCGCCCAACTTGCCAGCAACCCGCAAACCGAGATCACCATGGATTACGCGCAACTATTGATGGGACTCACGGACGCCTCGAAACTTTTCCAACATTACTACGCGACAAGCTACCGGTTCAAGGGCGCCGCAAGACCGGTACGAGCCATAGGTGCGGCATACACGGAATATGCTCTCGATGACCCGGAATTAGGCAAGCTCTTCAGCGAAAACGCCATCTATCTCTCCTACGCCCAACGCCTGCGACCATATTTATTCGGTGGACGATTGAGTCTAGGCGCAACGCTCAAATCTATACGCAGAAGTTTCGGCGTCCCGGGGTCTCCCACCGGCGGCGATGTCACCTATGACAATAACGGTGCGGCATACGCTTTCATCGACCCGTTCTTCGCCAAAAACGGGACTACCGCCAAAGCGATGAGCTTCGATACCGGGATAGCGTGGCTGACGGATGATGGCGTGGCGCTCGGCATGCGGATAAGCGATATCACCGAGCCTGATTTGGCCATCCTGCCGCGCTCATCTATCGACAAACTATCCCGTGGCATCAGCATGGGCGCGGGCTACCGGCGCTCGGTTAACACGCAATTAGTGGCCTCGTTTGAGAGCAAGCGGCGGCTTGCCAGTGTCATGGACAAACGCTTGAGCGCGGGGATCGAGCAGGTCGTGCCCGCCTCGGATCTAGGCACATTCGCGTTGCGCGGTTCTTTCGGCACAGGCAATCGACAATGGCGCCAAGTAGCCATGGGCGTGAGCTGGAAGATCTTCGCGCTGTCGTTTGACTACGCCTTCGAGATGCCGCTAGGGACCATCAACTCGACTGTGGGCAGTCACAGATTGTCATTTTCCGCCCGCTTCGGCGCAAGCAGCGCGCAGGATGACATACTCAAGGCATACCACAAACAACGCGACGAGAGCAAAGAATTGCGCAGACAACTGCGCAACGCCTTGACCGACCTTGATTGGATGCTCGCCAACACGCAGTCACAGCGTATCAGGAACCGCGAGCCGTTAGGCGAACCGGCCGGCGACACCGTGATGCTCGAACCCGTACAGGCGCATCCCGATGCCATAGCGCAAGAGAAACTGCGCGATGATGAGCGCGCTAAAGAATCACTGCGCCACGAGCGCCAACAAGAATTCGACAAGGCTTGGGCACGATATCTCGAGAGAAAGTCACAAACGGCGCCGCGCAGCGAGCTCCTGGGTATCCTTACGCAGATCCAGCAGACGCATGGCCGTCAAACGGTCGTCGATAACGAGTGGGAGATACAGAACGCAGCTTTGGCGGCCGATAGCAAGCGATTCGAAGACCTCTGGTCGGCATACCGCCGCGCCTTGGCCGCGGGCGCTCCGGCTGCGGTGTGTGAAA